>NZ_CAJHBH010000009.1:0-74906 GCF_904846585.1 Psychrobacter sp. H7-1 | reverse complement strand
CAAAAGTTTTTGCAGCTACAGTTGCGATAGCAGCTGTTAGAGTGGTTTTACCGTGGTCAACGTGACCGATGGTACCGACGTTTACGTGCGGCTTGTTACGTTCGAACTTGGCCTTTGCCATGAGTGTGTCCTCTTTTTATGGGTTTACTAAAATAAATAGTACTACTAAGGTTATAACGGTTGTTATTTTCTATTATTTAGTAAATTACAACACTAAAAGGCAACACTAAGTGCTGCCTATCAAACAATTAACTATAAGATGTTATATGGTGCAAGGTCATTATTTGCCCTTGTAAATTTTTAATTAAAGTGTCAACTTTATTAAATAGTCACCTAACTTTATTTGCTTAGCCTGCTACAGGCCTAGCCGATTTTTTTAATTTAATGTTTAAACAAGTAAGCTCGCTTACCAACTTAGTTCTAATGAGATATAGGAATTAGAAGAATTAAAATAATGGAGCTCATATCGAGAATTGAACTCGAGACCTCTCCCTTACCAAGGGAGTGCTCTACCGCTGAGCTATATGAGCTTAATGTGCTTTATTTTAAATAAGTTGGAGCGGGTGGCGGGAATCGAACCCGCGCCATCAGCTTGGAAGGCTGAGGTTCTACCATTAAACCACACCCGCAGTATCACAGCTTTCTTTAGCTGCCATATGCATGGGATTTGGCAGTGTGCTGCTCTAGGTAGACGGATACTTGAACACTAATTGAAATTGTAACTAGAAAATGGTGGTGGGGGAAGGATTCGAACCTTCGAAGCTTTCGCGACAGATTTACAGTCTGTTGGGTTTGACCGCTCCCCAACCCCACCTAGGTTGTAAAACTAACTTATTGATAGTTTTACTAAAATTGCTTAAAGCAAAGTACTTTGAGAGACGAATGGTGCCGACTGCCGGAATCGAACTGGCGACCTACTGATTACAAGTCAGTTGCTCTACCAACTGAGCTAAGTCGGCTTGTTCTCTCGAAGTGGGGTGTATTCTAGCAAATATTTTTTAAAACACAACCCCTAATTTCATTTTTTTTAAAAAAAATGCAATTTTTTTTATTTTTAGGCCAATGTACCACTGTTATAAAGCCATAAAGCTACGGCTAAGACCAATAAAATCAAGGCCATCCACAAAAAGCCTTTGTTTGATCCAGAATTTGCATTTTGTGGTGCAGAATCCGTTTTATGAATGTGTGCCACCTTGTGCTGCGGCTGCTCATTCACCGTATTAAAGCTGTTGGCTGGATTTTTTTCAGATACGGGTGCCTGAGTTTGGGTATTTATCTCATTTTCTGCATCGCCTGTCAGCTCTTTGACGGGTTTTTTAGCGTCTGGCTCTACGGTGTCATGTAAATTGGTGGTGGCTGACATCTGGGCAGCAGCTGCTTGTTTGGACTTATGCACTTCAGGATCCGCCTCACGAGCCAACTCTGCAAAGTGCTCAGCGTCATCTTTATGCAGATGGTTTTGCTCTGAGTTATAAACACCGGTAGGCTGCTCAAGCTCTTCTTCTAGCTTTTGTTCAAGCTCAGCTTCGGTCATGTTTTTAATACCCGATTTTTCAATAGCTTCTGCGTTTTCTTCAGCCTGGTGCTCTGCCCTCTCAGCGGCTTCAAATTTATCAAATTCACTGCCGGTTTTTTCTGGTTGCGCAGTAGGTGTGATAGGCTCAGCTAACGGCTCTACTGAATGAGTCGCTGGCGCTTCTACTATTTCTGCAGTTTCTATAGGCTCGACCGTTTCTGGCTCGATGGTTTCAATTTCAGGCTCAATGGCTTCAGGTTCTACCGTCTCAACTTCAGGCTCGATGACTTCGGGTTCTACTGTCTCAACTTCAGGCTCGATAGTTCCAACTTCAGGCTCAGGTGCTGATACCGCCGCCGAGTCTACTGGCTGAGTTTGTTTTACTTGGAAGCTAAAAGCGGCGAAAGTAACCACATCATCTACCACCAAGCTTTTTGGCTGATGCGGCTCAAGTCTGACGTCATTGACCAAAGTACCATTTGATGACCCTAAATCTTGTACCAGTAGCTCATCATCAACGACAGTTAGCTCAGCATGTTGTCGAGAGACCTGCTTGCTGCCTAGTACCACATCATTGTCTTGACCACGACCAACGGTTAACTTATGGTCTACGTTGAGCTCTAGATTACCCAAAGCTTCGGTTAAGGCGGTCAGTTGCCACTGCGTTTGGTTTGTGTTGTTATAATCACTCATAAAAATCTCCTCATAGATTCCATTTTATTTAATTTTGCTATCAATTCTGGCGGCTTACGCCTATTTTATCTATTTAGTGCGATGTCTTACTATATAGCGTTATTCTTCAAAATAAGCCAGTTTATTTATTTTAATTTTAATGCGGGATGTATTTGGGCTTTAATATGCCTTTTAGCTGATTATAAGGTACTGTCAGCTCCGGCATACCGTAAGCATAAGCCGCTATCTCATAAGGCTGGTATCTTAGTACCACCCCTTTATCGGTTAACAAGGCATTATCAGTTAGCGTAAAGGGCCACATTTTTTCGTATGCTTTGAGTTCGTTATTATCTTTACGCACCCAAGCTTTGTACTGCTCATAAGCCAACGCTTTAAATTTAGATTTTTGGCCTGCCAGCAGCATATCGTCCAACTGGATATGACGCTTAGATGAGGTATCAAACATCATATATTCAGAAGTGCCCAGCCCATGAGCCCCACCTAGATAAATATAACTGTTGATTTCAAACAGCTCAACCTCCCCCATATGCCCAAGGTAACTGGGTGAGGCCTCAAAGCTATAGTTGAGACTGCTGCCCTCTGGGATGTCCTCTAATTGCGATTTGGCAAAGCCATCCAAGCGTTTTTTTACCTCACCTTGGGTCAAGACTTTAGCGTTTGATGGCGGCTGCGTTCGCTCAGTTTCAGACTGTGAGCCCGGTACAATTTGATTGATGCGGGCATTAATCAAGGTATTTATCCAGCCTTGACTGCTGGCTGCATATTTAATATCAATCTGCGGACAGCTGTAGTCGCTGCGACTCTCACACGTGTCGGTGACTAAGCTTGGCAAACGATAGTCCAGATAATCCTCAGCATACACTAAGTTAGCAGCGTATAGGGGAAAAGGGGTCAAGGCCGCTAAAGCGCAGATACTAAAAAGGCGTAAGCTACGAGCCCCTATCAAGTGTGTTGATGACATACCGCCTCCTGATTTGGTTAACTTGTCGATATTTTTATCCTAAGCCTTATTATTATCATTTAGCGGCGTTAGGGTTAGCGCTTTAGATATGGCTTTAAATATATAGCAAAGCGGGTGCTCACTGTGTTTAAACTGTGTTTATTGCTACAAAATTTAAAAATCACGCATCTGTTACTCAGTTGGCCACTTTATACTGACTGACATTAATGCAACACCTTATAAAAAAAGACGCCCTTATCGCTAAGAGCGTCTTTGTACGGGTAAGCGGTTTATATCGCTTTGTTAGTGGTTATATTTTTGATGGTGAAATTAGTGCTCACGAGTATTGCTAAAGGTAATCTCTGGATAACGCTCTTGCATCAGCTGTAGATTAACACGGCTTGGAGCCAGATAGGTCAAATGCCCACCGCCATCAACCGACAGTTGATCATGCGCTTTTTTCTTAAATTTGGCCAATATTGCCTCATCATCACAGTGGATCCAGCGCACTGTGGCAATCGATACCGGCTCAAAGATACACTGCACCTTGTATTCTTCTTTTAGTCGATGCGCCACTACCTCAAACTGCAGCACACCCACAGCGCCCAAAATTAAGTCGTTGTTAATTTGTGGCATAAACACCTGAGTGGCACCCTCTTCGCTCAGCTGCTGTAAGCCTTTTTGTAGCGCTTTTGACTTTAGTGGATCTTTTAGCACCACACGGCGGAATAACTCTGGCGCGAAATGTGGAATACCGGTGAAGTTTAGCTCTTCGCCTTCCGTGAAGCTGTCACCAATGCTAATCGTGCCGTGGTTATGTAGACCAATGATGTCACCAGGATACGCCTCCTCCAATGCCTCACGGTCACCGGCTAAGAAGGTCAATGCGTCAGAGATACGTACATCTTTACCTAGGCGTACGTGCTTCATCTTCATGCCTTTTTCGTATTTGCCGGAGCAGACTCGTAAGAAGGCGATGCGGTCACGATGACGCGGATCCATATTGGCCTGAATTTTAAACACGAAGCCACTAAAGCTGGTCTCGTCAGCGGCCACAATACGCTCATTGGTAGGATGGCTTTTTGGCGGTGGTGCATGTTCAATTAACGTATCTAGCACCATATTGACACCGAAGTTACCCAGCGCTGTACCGAATAATACAGGTGTCATCTCACCTTTTAAGAACAAATCAACATCGAAGTTCTCTAACGCCATTTGTACCAGCTCAAGCGACTCTTCAAAGGCTGAAAATGCCAACTCACCCAGACGCTGACGCACGTCAGGATAATCATAGCCTTCGCGGGTTTCAATCTCAGTAATCTCGCCGCCGTGGCCTTTTTTATATAAATAGGTTTTATCTTCAGTTAAGTGATACACCCCAACGAAGTCCTGTCCCATACCGATCGGCCAAGTCACCGGCACGCACTTGATACCCAAAACGGTTTCAATTTCATCAAGCAGCTCTAACGGATCACGGATCTGGCGGTCTAGCTTGTTAACAAATGAGATAATTGGGGTGTCGCGCATACGACACACTTCCATCAGCTTAATGGTACGCTCTTCGACACCTTTGGCGCCATCGACCATCATTAATGCACTGTCTACCGCAGTTAATGTGCGGTACGTGTCTTCTGAGAAGTCAGCGTGGCCTGGGGTGTCTAGTAGGTTTACGATATGGTCTTTATAAGGAAACTGCATCACCGAGGTGGTAATTGAAATACCACGTTCTTGCTCCATACTCATCCAGTCTGAGGTGGCATGGCGATCTGTTTTGCGACCTTTCACCTCACCAGCGACCTGAATGGCTTGACCCCAAAGCAGGAGCTTTTCGGTCATGGTGGTTTTACCGGCATCGGGGTGAGAGATAATAGCAAAGGTGCGGCGCTTGGCCACTTGTTTATTTAAGGTTTTTGGATCTACGCTCATAATTTGGGCTTCAACTGTCAGGTGATAATATATGAAAAATAACTGGTTTTAAAAAGCAGAGCTTTAATATGGCCGCTTAAAAATGCTATTTAAACTAAATAGGGAAAATGAATGTGCGTATTGTAACGGATTTCAGTTAAGACTGCAGAAAGATGTTGGCGCCTATGACAGATTAAGATAACGTTACAAACAAGAGGTAAAGCTTTACCAGCCATCAACGCAACATAGCAAGCATTTTGTTATGCTAAGCCTAGATGTTGTAAAAACCTCTTAAAATGTAATGACTATAAATTATAAAAAAGGAATGATATGAAAACTTTATATACCACTCAAGCCACAGTAACTGGCGGTCGTACTGGTTCAGCGGCATTAAATGACAGTGATTTAACCATTGACATGAAAGCGCCAGGTACCGGTAAAGGTAATAACCCTGAACAGCTCTTCGCTATGGGTTATGCCGCTTGCTTTGATAGTGCGTTAGGTGTGGTCAAGCAAATGCAAAAGATTAAATTTGATTCTACTACGCAAGCTGAAGTTCGCCTATTACAAGGTGATGGTCATGACTACAATCTGGCAGTTAAATTACATGTTATCGCGTCTAACACCGAGGCAAGTGCTGAGGAGATTCAAAAGGCCGTAGAAGCGGCTCATGAAGTGTGCCCCTACTCTAAAGCCACACGTGGCAATATCGACGTTGAAGTCAGCTCTGAGCTTAAATAGAGCTTTTAACGCCAACCATCTTTAAGTGCTCTTAGTACATTCTCTACCTTTAATAGCCCAAACCGCCTTTGCGCCGTTTGGGCTTTTTATTCAGCTGATTTTCTAGAGAGCATGATGAACTGTCTGGTATCACTCACTCACTAATGATCCTAACGACAGTGAAAATTTTAGTTATAATGAGGCTAATTATGATGACCTCATAGCACAACGCTCAGATGAGCCACTAAGCTGCTTAAATAAAAAAACTATTATTAAGCCTCCTTCCTTTAAAACCAACTTCTGATTATTAAAACTTTGACTAAAAGTGATCTCCTATGACCGATAAAACCACTAAAGACACTAACCTCAAAACTGTCGATACCACAACCGACACCTCCCATGCGGCATTAGATCCCAATATATTGCCGGATTTCGAGGCCATGCCTAATGTGGCACAGATGCCTACAGATCATATCGATAAACAGCAGCCACCTTTTGTGCTGGTAGATGGCTCTTACTATCTGTTTCGCACTTACCATGCGCTGCCTAAGACCATGATAACCACTCAAGGCCTGACTACTAATGCCATTCGCGGTACGCTCAATGCGCTACTCAAAGTAATGCGCCGCTATCATCCCACCCATATGGCCGTATGCTTTGACACCAAGTCACCCACGTTTCGTCACACCATGTCAGAGGAATACAAAGCCAATCGGCCAAAAATGGATCCTGAGTTGGCCGAACAAATCCCTTATATTCACCGTTTGGTACGGGCGCTTGGCATTCCACTGCTGCGTATTGAAGGCGCTGAGGCTGATGACATTATCGGTACCCTGACCCACCGCGCTATTGAAGAGGGTCATCATGTGGTCATCTCAACCGGTGATAAAGACATGATGCAGCTGGTCAACGACTGTGTCATATTGGAGGACAGCTTCGCCGGCAAAGTGGTCGATGTGCCAGCGGTTGAAGAAAAATTTGGTATTAAACCCAATCAAATCATTGATCTACTTACTCTTATGGGGGATGCTTCTGACGGCATTAAGGGTATCCCTAGTGTCGGTCAAAAAACCGCAGTTAAATGGCTTAATCAGTACCAAACCGTAGACAATATCCTTGCTAACGCTCACAACATCAAAGGCAAAGTGGGCGAAAAGTTGGTGGAGTTTGCAGATAATATTCCCCGTGATCGGCAGCTTGCCACCATTGTGACCAACCTAGATATCGGTCAGGACTGGGAAGACCTGCGCATTAATACCGATAGCAGCGCTTTTGTGGCTGAATTGCGAGACTTATATAGTGAGCTTGAATTCAAAAATGAATTGGCATCATTGGATCATCCCAATCACCCTGCCAACTCAAGCGTCCATAGTGTGGCTGATAGCAAAGCCGATGCTGAGTCACAAGCACAAGTGGCAAAAACCCTACAACACCAAAAACAGAGCTCTATTATTGAGCATATCAAAAATAGCAACACGCATGACAAAGCTTGGCACACCATCCTTGATGAGTCTGCCTTTGATAATTTATTAAACAAACTACAGGCAGCGCCTTACTTTGCTGTCGATACCGAGACCACCAGTATCAACTGGCGTGAAGCACAGATCGTGGGCCTGTCCTTTTCTGTGCAAGCGCATGAGGCTTATTATTTACCTCTGGCACATGTGGACTATAACGAACCGCAAAAAAAGGCGAAGAACAAAAAAGAAGAAGCCGAGCAAGCAAAACTACTTGCAAATGCAACAGTTGATCCGCTAATAGCCAAACAGCTTGACCGTGATACAGTGCTTGCCAAATTAAAGCCTATTTTAGAGAACCCTAACATTGGCAAAATCGGTCAACATCTAAAATATGATGCTCATGTATTGAGCAAGTATGGTATCGAGTTAAATATGTCACCCAAAAACTGGGAAATGGATACCATGCTGGCAAGCTACGTGTTAAATGCAGCAGCTACCCGTCACAGCATGGACGATCTTGCCCGCCATTATTTGCATACCCAAACCATTAGCTTTGAAGACGTCGCGGGTAAAGGGGCTAAGCAGGTGACCTTTGATAAAGTCGCTATTAACATTGCCAGTGACTATGCGTGTGAAGACGCCGATATTACCTATCAATTGTTTGAGCTGTTCCAAGATAAGCTCAAAGATGACGCGGTCAACCAACGCCTATTGCATGAGCTTGAGATTCCTGTGGCACAGATATTGTGTCAGATGGAATCCGAAGGCATTATGATCAAACGCTCATTCTTAAACGAGTTGTCTGAGCGCTTTGATGAAGAGATTGTTGCGCTTGAAAAGCAAGCCTACATTGAAGCCGGAGAAGCGTTTAACCTAGGCTCACCTAAGCAATTGGGTGAAATGCTGTTTGATAAGCTTGGCGTTATTGGCGGTAAAAAAACCAAATCGGGTCAATACTCAACCGGTGAGGCGGTATTGTCAAAGATTGAGCACCCACTGGCTGAGATTGCCCTAGAATATCGTAGCTTAGCTAAGCTCAAAAACACCTATACCGATGCACTCGATGCGGTAGCCGATAACGATACTGACCGTGTGCATACCAGCTATCATCAGGCCTTAACCAGTACCGGTCGCCTCTCCTCTACTGATCCAAACTTGCAGAACATTCCTATTCGCACCAAGACTGGCCGCTTAATTCGCCAAGCCTTTATTGCACCTAAAGGCCGAGTGCTACTGGCGGCGGACTACTCACAGATTGAGCTGCGCTTGATGGCACATTTCTCAGGTGACGACAACCTGACTCGTGCCTTTAATGAAGGCTTGGACATTCATAGTGCCACCGCAGCTGAGGTACTGGGTAAGGCCGTCGCTGATGTTACCCCAACCGAGCGCCGCAATGCCAAAGCCATTAACTTTGGTTTGCTCTATGGTATGAGCGCCTTTGGTCTGGCCAAGCAAATTCAAATGGGACGCAGTGAAGCACAAGACTATATCAATCAGTACTTCGCACGTTATCCTGGCGTGCAGCGTTATATGCAAGAGACTCGAAATAGCGCGGTAGACAATGGCTATATCGAAACCATCTTAGGGCGTAAGCTTTATACCCCAGACATTCAGCACAGCAATCAAATGGTACGCCGCGGCGCCGAACGTGCTGCCATTAATGCCCCACTACAAGGCAGTGCCGCTGATTTAATTAAGCTTGCGATGATTGCGGTGGATAACGTATTGCCCAAACAAAATGCCAAAATGCTATTACAGGTGCATGATGAATTGGTATTTGAGGTGGATGCCGATAAGGTCGATCACATTGCTAAGCTTATTAAAAATGCGATGCAAAATGTACTGAGCGATACCGCTAAGCAGATGGGCTGGGATGTTGATTTTGCCGTACCATTATTGGTGGAAACTGGTGTCGGTGATAACTGGGATGAGGCGCATTAGACACTAATCGAAGTAAGCAAAGTAAGCTTAAATAAAGTCAATTAACCTAAAAAAAGGGAGGCATCATAAGACGCCTCCCTTTTTTCATGGTACGCTATAAATCTAAGTCTTAAACCACAGTCACATGCAAACGCACATCCACATTACCTCGGGTAGCATTTGAGTACGGGCAAACTTGATGCGCTTTTTCGATAAGGTTCTGTGCATCGGCTTCACTAATACCAGACACTTCAACGCTGATGTCCAAATCTAGGTTGTAGCTGCCAGAGGACTGCATACCAATACCAACGGCAACAGAGGTTTTTGAGCCACTGATATCTAACTTCATTTGCTGAGCGGTCATATTTAGCGCGCTATCAAAACAGGCAGCATATCCTAAAGCAAATAACTGTTCTGGGTTAACGCCTTGTTTACCCGCTTCTTGCGGCGTCACTAAATCAAAACCTAGTGAGCCATCATTAAGCTCTGTATGGCCTGAACGACCGCCAGTGGCTGTTGCTTCGGTTTTATAAAATATCTTCATGGGGTTATCCTTATGGGTATATATCTGTCATTATCTATTGTTGTTGAGAATTCGAAAATCTTTGCACTTGTCTAGTGCTGTCTAACTGGTTCTGTCTAAGTTTCGATGTATTTATTATAGGCTCTGCCAAATCATTAGGTTAGCTTGAAGCTATAATATACTTGCCTATTTCTCTAAATAATTAGATGATAAAGCAAATCAGCTTAATAACCGGCTCAGTAGGATAAATTATGAAACCAACCACAATAGAGTCCTTACTGACCATATTGCCAAAAAATGAGACGATTGAAACTGATATTGAGGGGCTTTTCTTTTATTGTGCAGACAAGCCCAGTGCTATGGTGAGCTACATTCAAGAGCCTAGTATCTGTATTGTGCTACAAGGCGAGCGTGAGATATACCTTGGTTCTGATTGTCAGCGTTTTGATAATAGCCATTTGATGTTTTGCCCTGTTAATATCCCAATTAGTGGTCATATTAAATCTGCCTGTGCTAAAAGACCGGTTATTGTTATGTCTATGCGGCTAGATTTGCCATTAATTCGTGAGGTACTGGCTAAATTGCCACCAAAATCAGCGACTCAGGCTTCTTATTCAGGCATTAAATGGGCGTTGGATGATACGATTATGGCTGCTTTTGAGCGCTTAATTGGCTTGCTTCATTATCCAAATGATATTTATTTTTTGGCGCCTTTAATACGACAAGAGATCTACTATCGTCTGCTTAATGCTGAACAAGGGGAGAAGCTTAGGCAGCTGGTTACCAATGGCAGTCATACCCACCAGATATCACAAGCAACAGACTGGCTAAAACAGCATTTGGATAAAACCATCGTCATAGCCGATCTGGCTATGACGGTAGGCATGAGCGTCTCTGGTTTTCACCATCACTTTAAGGCGCTAACTGGACTTAGCCCGTTACAGTATCAAAAAAGCCTACGCTTAATGGAAGCAAGACGCTTAATGCGTCTAGGTGATAAGCAGGTAACACAAATCGCTATAGAGGTCGGCTACGAGAGCCCTAGCCAATTTAGCCGAGAATACAAACGATTTTTTAATGTCAGTCCCAGTCACGATATCGTGTAAAACACTTGCGGCATTGGCCTTATCATTTTGAAGAAATATTATACTCAAAGCTCAGCTTATGTTACATATTAGTGGCAGAACCTAATCATAAGTTAGCACCTTATGCATAAAATATTACTTATTATAAGTAGGCCACCCACAACTTATTATAGGTAGCCTAATATGCTAAAAAAATTATTTAAGCCAAAATTTGCCAAATTCGATGAAAAATATACCACGTTGAGCGCTCATGACGAATCGATTATGCAAATGGTAGTCGCCGACATCACAGACTATGTCAAAAAGTCCAAAAAAATCAATCATCTCGACCATCACACACGCGCTGTTCATGCCAAAGGCTATTGCGCGCTAAAAGCCAAGTTTGAGGTGCTGGATAATCTACCCGAAGCCTATGCACAAGGCTTGTATGCCAAAGCTGGCACCCATGATGCGGTGATTCGTTTTTCTAATGCCCAAGGCAATATAGCCCCAGATAGACGACTTGGTATGGGCATTGGACTGGCCTTCAAGATATTTGATGTCCCCGGTAAAAAGCTGACTCCTGATGACCCAGATTGCACCACCTTTGATTATGCACTGGTCAACTCGCCGATATTCTTTACCAACTCTGTAGAAGATTATGCTTATTTATCGAAGCTGGTGTTTGGCGTCAATGAGTATCTGGGTAATAATAATCTTGGTTTACTAAAATTTGGCTTTCACTGGCTCACTAAATACGGCAAAGAGCTTCCTGATTTACAAGGGCTACAAACCCTAAATGCGTTTCGTAAAATAGCGACGGTTAAGCCCAAAAACCCTTGGCTGTATGATTACTTTTCACAAGGCGTGGTGCGTCATGGCGACTATATGGGTAAGATTAGAATAACGCCGACCAAATCCGCCAAACAAAAAATCAAACAGCCCAAGATTCATTTGTTTACAAAAGATGAGGCGATTAGACCGGTATTATTGGATGAAATTCGTACCCACGATTATGAGTATGACGTTCAAATTCAGCTGTGCCGTAATGTCAAAAAACAACCTATCGAAAAGATCACTCAAGAGTGGGATGAGTCTAAAGCGCCCTTCGTGACCATTGGCAGGCTGACCATCCCTAAGCAAGAGGTCACTGACGATGGTAACTTTGCGGCCATGGAACACTTATCCTTCTCTGTGTTTAGAGCCTTGGAAGAAAACTGTCCAATTGGACGTATTCAACAGTCTCGCCTGCAAGCCTATCGCACCTCTTCTAAAGTTCGCCATGAACAAAATGCGGTGCAGCGCCGTGAGCCGGCCAGTCTTGCACAAGTTTTTGATACGTCCGCTTTTGTTTAATGCGCTTGGTTTTTAAGTGTTATAGGCGGGGCGGTTTATTGGCATAGTAAGGGTCATTCTCTCTTAGCCACCAGTTCATATTATGCTGGCGGCTACGTCTAAACCGCTCAATTTGCTTATCCAGTACCGGGTGTAGCCGGCGTGCGGTATCAATACCAAACAATACGGGCGCACTTAGTAGTATCCCTTGTCGCAGTGGTAGCTTGGGTAGGTTCAAACCGTCACCAATATCATCACCAACAAAGGTGCGGGTCACACTGGCATTAACCAGCTCAACGGCATACCCGCGCCAATTGGTCTCACCCATAATCTCTGATGGCAAATCATGCAGCGCCTTTGCCAGTGGTCTGCCTACCTCAAAGTCAAGCTTCTGAGTGGATAAATACGTATATAGCCACTCCCAAGCGTCTTGCTCTGTTTTAGGAATACGCTCTAAATCCACCCCCATCCACCAAGTCGCTAAACGCCACAGATGCATAATGCCTTTTGCCTCTTCATCGGTGATGCGTGCACCTAGCCATTTTAGACCCCGTGAAATTAGTAAGGAGAACTGCAAATGAGTCGCAATCATATCCGACTGATTCACCGGCTGCGCCCAATACTCACTGTCCCAGCCATCTTTGATAAGACCTTTGCGGATAAAGCTATGCAGCTGGCGCACTCTAATGGTCTGTCGCCATGCCTCCCCGCCAATCGCTAAAACCGTCGCATCGTCAGTCACCTTAGGGTGCTCGGAGACTGCCATCATATAGCCATACGTACGATACAGGCGTGCTAACGCATCATGCACCAATGATCCGGTTTTTATCAGCGGTAACGATAAAGCTGGAATACTATAGCCTGCCATTAACGCCACATTACGCAGCAGCCAAACCAAGGTCAGCGGATAGCGTCTGTAGGCAATGGCTCCTTTTTCAGCGAGCTTGGCATCGAACCAATCGGGATGGGTGGCAAATTGATCGTGCAGATCTTTAAAGTCAGGGTCATCCATTAAGTAGCCTTTATCAGAGGCCACAAACGCCTCTTTATCGATGATTGACTGCTGCAACGCATCTGCAAATTTGCCATGCTTTTTGATGAGGTTATCGACAATGGGATCGGTGAGCTCATAACCATCAGCAATCTGCTCTAACAACTCAGGCTTGAGCGTATAATCTTTTGGCAATAAAAATCGGCGCATGCGCTGTAGTACTTGCAATGTATCATTAGCACCAAAGCTTGCACTACGCCCATAATTATAAATCTTTAAGGTGCTTATCGAGTCAAGCTGCGCGGTATGAGAGGGCATAATACTGACGTCCTTAATTCGCTCTATCCAATGATTAATCTAGCCCAGCCAGTCTAACCCTTTACGAATAAGATTGGTGGCTTTTTGCATACGCGGGCTCAGCGGTTTGTCATGCTTATTGATTTTGCTCATGTCACCCTTGTAATGCGCGACCACCCTTTTATTCATGATGGCAAACCATAACGGCGGTATATAAGCTGGCACAATCATACTGGCATAACCGCTGGGCAACTGCGGGGACTCATCAAAGTGACGCAGTACTTGATACGGACGATTGGGATGCGCATGGTGATCAGAATGGCGCTGTAATTGGTATAAGAATAAATTAGTCACCGTGTTATTACTGTTCCAGCTGTGTTCGGGGCGGGTTGGCTCATAGCGGCCTTGGCTGTCTTTTTGACGCAATAAGCCATAATGCTCAAGATAATTAACAGACTCTAATAAGCTAAAGCCATATAACGCTTGAATAGCGATAAACGGGAGCACTTTTTTGCCATTTAGTTGGTACAAAGCGGCATATAAGCCCGCGGTAATCGCCCAGCCTTGTAATAACTCATTATCTTTGTGCCAAAAGCCTTTGTTTCTGCGTGCCAGCCGCCTACGCTCAATAGCAATGGCTGAGCGCAGCCCGCCAATTACTGTACGCGGTAAAAACTGCCAAAAGCTTTCATTATAACGACTACTGGCAGGGTCCTCGGGTGTCGCCACCCAGCGGTGATGCCCATAATTATGCTCAATAGCAAAATGCCCATAGGCAGAAGGCGCCAAGCTCACTCTGGCCAGCGTTCGATTCAACTTATCATTTTTATGACCCAGCTCATGTGCAGTATTGATAGCAATGCCACTACCAATACCGGTGGTAATTGCCAACCCCAGCTTGTTATACCAAGGCAGCTGCCTGTGGGTAAACTGATGGGCAGCAATAAACAGGGCGATATAATTTAGAGGAATAAAAGCATGGGCAATTTTTTGATAATACGCATCGGTCTGTAATGCTTTAAATACTGGCTCTGGTAAATTATCACTGTCTTTACCAATAACAACATCCAAGGCAGGTATAAAGCCGTAAGTAAACAAACTGCCCGACCACGCTGCAATTGTATTTTTTAGATCAAAACCTTGTTGGTCTTTAACCCCTAAGTACATTGCCCAACCGATAATAGGCGCCAGTGGACTCAGCAGCCACAGCTTACGTTTGGGGTCTTGGCTCTGGGCATAGCTTGCGGCTTTGATAACCTGATATCTGTGTTCAGGTTGTAAATTTGTCGTCATTATATACTCCTTGTCAGCCCAGAATTCATCAAAGTGAGCTCATCCTTAACTTAACACTAGATTAGAATATTTAAAATATAATCGCAACTTAAATTAAATAGCCTTTTATATCTATCTTCATAGATAGCTTTGCTAGCACTAAATAGTCATGACTCAAATATAGAAATTTTTCCAATTCAGCATTAAAATTAAGAATACATCAAAAATTAATGGTAATTATTAATATAAACTTAAATTAAAGTTTTTTTGTTTTAGCATTTCTTTTATGTATCCGATGACAACCTGCCTATCCCTGAATTGTCTAACCTTTATTAAAGTATTATTATTAAAGTAGTAGGAGTCGCTTATTATTACTGAAGATAGCCTCATCGAGATTTTTGAAGCCATTGCTTTGTTGATCTGTTTAATTCCCTGCGCCAAATATGCCTTAAATAGCCAACTTAAGATCGCTCGATATTTCTGGTTCGGCGCTGTGTTGGTATTTTTCTCTGCGATACGCCGAGAGTTAAGCTTTGTTCCAGACATGTTGGTTCCTAAAGACTTTATCTTATTAGGACAGTCGTATGACTGGTGGGAAGACAGCTTCTTGTTGGTTGTGACATTGACCGCGTTGGGCAGTTTAATTTATAGCTGGCGCTATGTGGTTGCCGTGCTAAAAGGCGTACCTAAATGGCTTTATGCGTTCACAGGTACCCTACTGGTTTTTCAGTATCTTGGAGAACACCACATTGGCTTTGATCATAACCTTGGAGTATGGGTAGAAGAGGTCTCTGAAGGCATTATCTACCTTACTGCTTTGATTTATTTATGGCGCTTTAAGCTCACAGAATTTAATCAGCAATTACAGCAGCGTTTGCCTACAGCTGCGCTAAAATCTAAGACGCTGGTTGAGTAATCGCTATTAGCGCCTAAGACTCAACGTCTACTGGTACTTTTTTTGCTTGATGTGAGACTCAGCGGTAGGTTACCCCACAAAAGTTACAACTTATTAACGTGTCTCACACAATTCGCACAACTCATAACTCAGCTTTACTCATAACGTGAAGTACTGCTCTTATAATGATTGCAGCATTAGCAATTTACTGGTCATATTTACCTCTTTGGCCTTACATATATCATTTGATAACTATATACCTGATAAATTAGATCTATAAAAAATAATTTAGATATATAGATTTAGATATATAAAAAGCGGATTAGCGTTGGCCAACATTTTGTAATGACTAAAATAAATAAATTATAAGGATAAGATAATGAGCGACAAGCGTATTTCTGACAGTATGGAAAAAGCACTAAATGAACAGATGAATAATGAAGCTGCGCAAGCCCAAGCCTATTTATCATTAGGTGTGTGGGCAGATTCAAATAACTACTCTGGTATTGCTGAATTCTTCTATAAGCACTCAGAAGAAGAGCGCCAGCATATGTTCAAGTTTTTAGAATATATTCAGGCGCGTGGCGGTGAAGCAAAAATCGGCTCTATCCCTGCGCCGCGTGATAACCCAGTAGATCTTGAGTCTTGTATTGAAGATGTGTGGCAACACGAACTTGATAACTCTAAAAAAATCTATGCCCTAGTAGACAAAGCGTTAGAAGAAAAAGACTGGCCAACGTTCAACTTTTTACAATGGTTCGTAAAAGAGCAAATTGAAGAAGAAGCCTTAATTGATGGTCTGCGTGATAAGTATGCCTTGGCCTCTGAGAGTAAAGATAACAATGCCAACTTCTACTCCTTAGACCGCGATATGGCAGGCGCCTCTCAAGAAGCTGAGCTGCCTCGTGATCAAAAACTGTAGTCGTAAAACTGGTTTATCCTTCATATTCACAAGTATATTTACAAGGCCTAAGTCATTTCAGGCATAGGTGAGGACATTGTTATGAAAAACCCTATAGATATTGCCATGGACTTAGATGCTATGGACAATAATGATATTCCTGCAGAAGGACTCACCCCAATACACCGTCAGAGTATCGATGAGTCGCGTATTGATGAGGTATTGGTAGAGGATGCTTTGGATGATAGTGACTATCCCACCATTCGTGATATCGCCGATAATGACGCGGTAAAGCACAGCTATGATAATGACGATGAGTGATGACTTATAGTCAATCATCTAAAGCTCATAAAGCTAAAAAAGCACCCTGGCGTCAGTCAGGGTGCTTTTTTATTGTAGGCTAGTTGATGGTAATCTAGTTGGTCATAAACGCTAGGTCCACCCCTCCAAAGTAGAAGCCCAGCCAGCAACTAAAGGCTTGGCCAACGCTTCCATTAAGTCGATATGTGCCTCATCATCATTAAGCGCAGGAATATAATGATATTCTTGGCCGCCAGCATTAATAAAATTGTCTCTATTTTCCATTGCCAGCTCTTCAAGTGTCTCTAAGCAATCTGCCGAAAACGCTGGGCTGACCACCTGTACTGAGCGTACACCTGCTTTGCCCCACTGCTCTAAAGTCACATCTGTATAAGGCTTGACCCACTCTTGCTTGCCAAAGCGTGACTGGAAACTAATGATCCATTCATCCTGACTAAGCCCTAGTTCCTGCGCCACTTGGGCTGCTGTACATGTACAGCGTTTAGGATAAGGGTCGCCTTTGTCTGCATAAGGCTGCGGAATGCCGTGGAAGCTAAACATCAACTTATCTGGTTTGCCATGTACTGCTTGAAAGCGGCGAATAGAGTCAGCCAAGGCTTTGATATATAAAGGATGCGCAAAGTAGTCTTTAACAATGGTGTAACTGGGTAGGTTGCGCTGCTTTAACGACCATTTAGTCAGTGCATCATAGACCGCCCCGCCTGATGTGGCTGAGTACTGCGGAAATAACGGCAATATCACAAAATGCTCTACCCCTTCAGCGCATAACTTATCCATCACATCAGGTAAGCCTGGGTTACCATAGCTCATGGCAGGATGTACACTGATGTTAAAAGGTCCCATACTTCCCTCAAGGCGGGCATGCAATTTATCTACCTGCTGATTTAATATCTTACGAATGGGGGAATCGCCTTCCCAAACACTGGCATAGGCTTCTGCCACACGCTTAGGACGGGTTGGTAAAACAAATAAATTAAGGATGATTGCCCACAAAAACTGAGGAATCTCAATCACTCTAGGGTCAGATAAGAACTGCTTAAGATAACGGCGAACCGCAGGGGCTGTGGGCTCATCTGGTGTACCGAGATTGACCAATAAAACAGCAATGCGTGGAGGGTTATTGGGTTTCATATTACAGAAGATATCCTTGATAGTGGGGGCACAACACTCACTTAGGCCAATCACTTTGACAAAAGCTTACCTCAAGTTTTTATCAAAGCCAATTGGGTGGTCATATTGATTGGCCATAAAGCTTCAGTGTACCATTATTAAGAGGCATTTGACCAAAGTTGATACCCGAAAACCGGCGTGACTAGGCGCGGTATCTAAGCTGCCATAAGCCAAAAAAGTGCGCTGCCAGATGTCAGTTGTACTCAAAGACATAGGCGCCTACAATAGCGGATAAAAGCGAATAGTTTTCAATAGTTTCAAGGCTTGCATCACCTGGTTAATCGATATACCCTAAAGCTGACATCTTAACCCTTTTTATTGAGGTAATTTTGAGTATCCAATCGACTGCGACAGATCCAAAACTTGCCAACTCTGTGGGTATCGTAACCCCGCAGACCATGCATTTTGATACCCCGTTGACCTTAGAGTGTCACCGTACTTTGCCTGAGTTTGATTTGGTTTATGAAACCTATGGGCAATTAAATGACCAAAAATCCAATGCGGTGCTGATTTGCCATGCCTTATCCGGCAGTCATCATGCGGCCGGTTACCACAGCGAAGAGGACGTAAAGCCCGGCTGGTGGGACAATATGATTGGCCCTGGTAAAGCCATTGATACCACAAGATTTTTTGTCGTATGCCTCAATAATATTGGCAGCTGTCATGGCTCAACCGGTCCCACAACTCCCATTCCACAATCAAGCTCTGAGGGTACACCTGGCACCCCTTATGGCCCTGACTTCCCTTTGATTACCATTAAGGACTGGGTACGCACACAGGCCATGCTGTCTGACCGCTTAGGCATTGATACTTGGCACGCTGTAGTCGGTGGCTCAATGGGGGGTATGCAAGCACTACAATGGTCGGTCGATTACCCTGATCGCTTAAGACGCTGCGTTATTATTGCCAGCACCCCTAAGCTGTCTGCTCAAAACATTGCCTTTAATGAGGTCGCCCGCCAGTCTATCTTATCAGACCCTGACTTTAATCAGGGCCGTTATTTAGAGGCCGGCACTTATCCTCGCCGCGGCCTAATTTTGGCACGTATGGTAGGCCACATCACCTACTTGACTGAAGAGGCGATGAAGTCCAAATTCGGCCGTGACTTAAAGTCTGGCAAATTTATGTACGGTTATGATGTGGAATTTCAGGTTGAGAGTTACTTGCGCTATCAAGGTGAGCGCTTTAGCAAAAACTTCGATGCCAATACCTATCTATTAATGACCAAAGCACTAGATTATTTTGATCCGACTCGCGGTTATGTCAGCGATGAGAGCTTATCAGACTTAGAAGCTCTAAAGCAGACCTTAAAGCACACCCGTTGCCAGTTTTTAATTGTGTCATTTACCACAGATTGGCGCTTTGCTCCCGCCCGCTCTGAAGAAATCGTGGACGCCTTAATGGCCAATGACAAGCCGGTCAGCTATGTCAATGTCGATGCACCGCACGGCCATGACTCCTTCTTATTTGATATCCCGCGTTATATGGGTGCCATTAGAGGGTTTTTAAACTCACCTTTTTTGGGTGCTCACTCAAACACCGACTCTGCCAAACCTGCGGCTACCACTAAGCCCCACACCCAGGAGCGCTTAACATGAGAATAGATCATGAGCTTGCCAAACAATGGATTGCCCCATACTCTCGTGTATTGGATCTAGGCTGCGGCGATGGCTCATTATTAGAGCACATGCAGTACTCACTTGGCGTCACTGGATATGGCCTTGAGCTTGATGAAGAAAACATTAACATCGGTATTAGCAAAGGCTTAAATATCATTGAGCAAGACTTAAATGATGGTTTGGCACGTTTTGCTGATAATAGCTTTGATACTGTGGTCATGGCACGGGCGCTACAGGCTGTGAAGTCCCCTGATACCTTGCTGCTAGATATGCTAAGAGTCGGCCGAGAAGCGGTGATTACCTTTCCAAACTTTGCACACTGGCAAAACCGATTACACCTAGGCTTAAAAGGCTTAATGCCCGTCTCCGAAGCGCTGCCTTATGAATGGTATAACACGCCCAATATTCATTTGTGTACCTTTAAGGACTTTGAGCGTTTGTGCGCAGACAACGATATTGAAATTATCAATCGCTTTGCGGTGACCGACTCTGCCTCTGGGTCAAAAAAATACTCGCCCTTAATGGCCTCTATCATCAGACGTGCCCCCAACTTGTTGGCAGATGTGGCCATATATCGAGTGACTAAGGCCAAATAAGGTGCGTTATTAGCGGTAAATAAGGCCTAAAATAGCAGCGGCCGCTAAAAGACAGTTCAAAAAATATATTTTTTAGCCGCAATTATTAAAAAGTAGTGATAAGATAAGCAAGTAGGTTTAATTTGTTACATAAACCTTACCCGTCTTACCTTGTTACAACTGGTTGCCATATTTTGGCTATTAAAACGTTTATATAGGGTATTTGTCGGTTAGCAGCGTTTGAGTTTCGTGATTGTCGATGTTAAGCTATGTAAATCTTGTCGATGATATGTTATCGACACTAATCAATTTAAGTCATTAAATTCACACTGCGATTATTATCGGTACCCATTTAACGCCCAAGCAGACGTTAACTTGGCTTACTTTAGATTTTAAGTATTTATATTAAATCTTATAACTGCGCGTTAATTTGAATTTTTTTAAATACAGTCAATTTCTGGATATACCCCGTATGAAACTATTAAAAGCCACTTTATTTACCGCCTTGTTTACCACTGCCGGCCTAGCTCAAGCTGACTTAGTCTCTAACGTACCTTTAGACACTTCTCGCTTTGAAATGATGGCTATGGATGAGCTAATCAGCCGTGCCAGCCAAGGTAATGATCACGCCCAATTTTATTTAGCCAAGCGCTACCAAAAAGGTGAAGGCATCGCCAAAAACCCAATCAAAGCCATCGAATGGTATACCCGCGCTGCCAATCAAAATGTAACCCCTGCTCAGCTAAACCTTGGCATCATGTATGCTCGCGGTGAAGGCGTTGCGGTTAACGAACAGCAAGCTCGTTACTGGTTAGAGCGTGCCGCCAAGCGTGGTGACAACCGTGCCAGCTATACCTTAGCCTTAATCGATGAAAAGCAGCGCAAGCTGGTTGATGCCTATAAATGGTATGAGCTATCTGCCCGTGACGGTATGTTAAATGAACAAGTACGTAACAAAGCCCGCGGTAAAATTGGTAAATTGGCCTTAAACTTATCAAGCTCTGATGTGGCCTCTGCTCGCAATCAAGCAGACAGCTGGTTCCAAAGCAAATAAGTAAGATACAGGTAGCCAAGCTCTAAGACTTGCGGTCGGGCTTGGCCGTCTAGCTGTAGGAATCCCCTCACTTTAAGGAGGGGAGGAAGTCAATGCCTATCTAACGATACGATATGATATAAGTAAGCCAAAAAAAACCAGCTTAAAAGCTGGTTTTTTTATGTCTAAAAAAGCAGGATGGCCACAAAATCCGTATCTATTATCATCTTAATGCTAGATTTTCGCCACTGCTGACAACCAACTGCTTGATTTAATGCGGTGTTTTTAAAGTTACCTTGGCTATCTGCTCACCATTATCAGCTACTTGAGCCAGCACCAGCTCGTGCCCGCTATCCGACTCAGTATCACTGATAACCTGCCAGACACCTCGTGATTCATCGGCGCTTGGGGTACCGGTGGCACTGACTGAGATGCTTTTGTTTTTTAGGCGAATCATAGGGGGCTTATGCTCGTAAGCTTGATGCTGATAATCTTGCTGCTGCTGACCTAAGATATGCTCTACAATACTGGCCGCTTGAGCACGTAATGGAGCCACATAGCGGCAAGGCACACCATCAATAGACATACAGTCGCCTATCGCGTAGATATGAGACACACTACTTTGCAGACTGGCCTCATCTACAATAATGCCTGCGTGTGCATCAAAATCTAGGCCAGCACTCAGCGGCAGAGTATCGGCCACCTTTAGGCCGGTACTGATTAATAAGTGATCCACCTGCAGGCTTTGGCTCTCCCCGCTTTGGCAGTTTTTTATAGTCAGCTGATAACCGCCTTCACTGCGGGGTGCCGCACTTTGTACCAGATGGTCGCCTAAGAAGGTAATGTCTTGCTTGTGTAGCGCCTGCAGAATTTTATCGGTGGCCAGTGGCGGTAATAGACCCGCCAGTGGTGCGTCATTGATGTCGAGTAACGTCACCTTATGGCCTGCAGTGGTCAAGTCTTCTGCTATCTCAGTGCCTATCATGCCAGCGCCAATCACCGCAATGTGTTTGTTTGCGCCAGTCTCGCCAGCAAGGGCGGCCTGAATTTTGCTAAAGCCTTCAAGATCATTGATGTGCCAAATATCCTGATCTGCAAAGCAAGCAGGTATGGCAGGTGCGGCACCGAGTGCCAACACTAGATTGCCATAGCTAAGCTCACCTTTATCCGTCTGTAAAGTACGATTTTTGCTATCGATACCGATAACTTGTGTCTGGCTCATTAGGGTGATATTAGCCTTTTGGGCTGCTTGTACGCCACTCATACGCACCAAGTCTTGTGGGGTTTTGTTTTGACTTAAAGCCACCGACAGCATCGGCTTATGATATCTATCGGCCATATCTTGAGTGATTAAAGTAATGCCAATATCTGGCTGCTTGGCACGCAGCGCATCAATCACCGTCCAGCCTGCGAGGCCAGCGCCCACGACTACCACATCTTGACACTGCTGTGAGCTGTTTTGCATGCCAGAGGTTAAGGTAGCAGCACCTGGTGTTTCATCTACGTCTAATGGCTTAAACTGCGCTTTGCCTACGCCGCATAGCGGGCAGCAAAAGGTGTCAGGCAACTCATTAAAGGCGATGGGCTCGGGGTTGGCAGATTCAGACTGAGCGGGATAAATCCAGCCACAGGCTTGGCATTCGTAACGGGTTACACTCATGGAACATCCTGTTTATTTAAAAGCTATTTATAAGTAATTTATTATTGGGCAATTATTTTAATGACGTCAATATGTCATTGACCACTATAGGTCAAAACAACAAATTTTACCAAAAAAAACGCCCCTATCCTAAAGATGGAGCGCTTTTAATTGCATTGTTAGCGGGAGTATAGGCTATTTGGTTTCGTTAAATAACTCACGGCCAATAAGCATACGGCGAATCTCGCTGGTACCGGCACCGATTTCATACAGTTTGGCATCACGCCATAAACGGCCCAGTGGGTATTCGTTGGTATAGCCATTACCGCCAAAGATTTGAATGCCCTCACCGGCCATCCAAGTGGCTTTTTCCGCACACCACAGGATCACACTGGCACAATCTTTGCGTACTTCACGGCTATGACCTGCTCCGCGCTTATCTAACATATCCAAGTTTTTGCCGACAGTGTATAAGAAGCTGCGAGCGGCTTGCAAAATAGTATACATGTCCGCCACTTTACCTTGGATTAATTGAAACTCACCAATAGATTGTCCAAACTGCTTGCGGTCGTGGATATAAGGAATGACATTGTCCATCACTGCTTGCATAATACCCACCGGACCGGCCGCCAATACGGCACGCTCGTAGTCTAAGCCACTCATTAATACCTGAACGCCATTGTTTAGACCGCCCATTATGTTCTCTTCAGGGACGAATACATTATCAAAGACCATTTCACCGGTATGGCTGCCACGCATGCCAAGCTTATCTAGCTTCTGAGCGGTACCAAATCCTGGCATACCTTTTTCTACTAAAAAAGCAGTGATGCCTTTAGCGCCAAGCTCTGGATTGGTCTTGGCATAAACCACCATGACATCAGCATCTGGACCATTGGTAATCCACATCTTACTGCCATTTAGCACATAGCCGCCATCTTTTGCTTCAGCACGCAGCTTCATGCTGGTGACATCAGAGCCGGCACCCGGCTCACTCATCGCCAAAGCACCGACAAATTCACCACTAATGAGCTTGGGTAAAAACTTCTGCTTTTGTGACTCACTGCCATTACGTTTGATCTGGTTCACACACAAGTTGGAATGGGCGCCGTAACTTAGACCGACTGAGGCAGAAGCCCGGCTAATCTCTTCCATGGCCACCATGTGTGCCACATAGCCCATATCAGCGCCGCCGTATTGTTCAGGGACTGTGATACCATGCAGCCCCAGATCACCCATCTTCTGCCACAAATCCATTGGGAACTCATCACTACTATCAATATCAGCAGCGCGTGGGGCAATCTCTTTTTCAGCAAAACTTCTCACAGAATCGCGCAGTGCTTGAATGTCTTCGCCCAATTGAAAATCTAATCCTGGTAAACTCATAAATATCCTTTTTTATGTCGGTGGAGAATGAAGTTAAGTATTATATGCTGCTAATCTTGCAGCTTCGCCAACAAAGCCTTGGCTGCTCTTGAGCCATTATTACGCCCCAAAAAATCACTGATACGCTGACCCACATGGATCAGTTTGTCTAAATCAACGCCGGTATCGATATCCATGCCGTGCAGCATATACACCACATCTTCTGTGGCCACATTGCCAGTAGCGCCTTTTGCATAGGGACAGCCGCCTAAGCCTGCAACTGAAGTATCATACTGCGCCACGCCTAAGCTAAGCGAGGTCAAGATATTGGCCAATGCTTGCCCATACGTGTCATGAAAATGACCTGAAATGTCTTTGACATCGATGTACTGCATGGCAGCTTTTAGCGCATTTTGTACTTTAATGGGTGTGCCAACGCCGATCGTGTCGGCAACCCCAATATGTTCAGCACCAATATCAACCAAGCGCTTGGTCACATAAGCCACCTGACTTGGTGCAATCTCACCCTCATAAGGACAGCCCACGGCGCACGAGATAACCCCACGTACTTTAATACCCGCCGCCTTGGCTGCTGCTGCCACGGGGGCAAAGCGCTCGATACTCTCATCAATACTGCAATTGATGTTTTTTTGGCTAAAGGTTTCGCTGGCTGAGCCAAAGATGACCACCTCATCTGCAGCAAATTTTAAAGCACCCTCAAAACCGCGCATATTAGGAGTCAGTACCGAGTAGCAAACCTCAGGATGACGCGCCTGATTAATCAGCTGCATAAGCTCACTGTTGTCGCCCATCTGCGGCACCCATTTTGGGGAGACAAAGCTTGTCGCCTCAAGCTTTTTAATGCCGGCATCAATTAGGCCTTCAATGAGCTCAAACTTTATCTCAGTGGGCACGGTTTGCTTTTCATTTTGCAGTCCATCACGGGGACTGACATCAATAATTTGAACACTATCTGGAACATTCATTGGCGTACTCTTTTTTATAAAGGTTATGTCTATGGCGTTTATGCAAAGTGAGTCGATTGGTTATATATAGCTACTCGGTATCCAGACGCAGCAGCTCATCTCCATCTGCCACCAAATCGCCTGGCGCAAATAACAGCTCAGCCACCACCCCATCGGCAGGCGCATTAATGGTGTGCTCAATCTTCATCGCTTCAATCACCGCCAAAGGTTGACCTTGTTTTACGCTATCGCCAGCGGCCACTTTAAAGGCCACCACTTGACCGGGCATCGGTGATTTTAAACTACCGACAGCTTGGGTATCGCCATCAACATGCGCCATGGCATCGATTAATACAATCTCACCACTGCCGCTGTCGGTAAAGACGTGTACCGTTTCATTTTCAGTAAAGCTTTGTAATCTAATACGCTGACCTTCTAGCCATACCACATAGCTGTGCTCATCGTCCGCTTGATACTGTACTTGACCTTGATAACAGCTTTGAACGCTTTGCTTGGCATCAGCGTCTGAGTTTAGCAGATTAATAGTCAGCTCAAAGCTTTGGCCGGTTTGCTGATTTAACGGCTCAACGTGACGGATAACTGCTTGATAGGTCTGCTCGCTATCGCCTTGCGTTACTACCAGATCAAATTGGCGCTGATAGTCGCTATAGCCGCGCCAGCCGCCAAACTTGATAAAGGGATCTGCATTTTGTGTGGTCACGTTCGCATGGCCGGCTCGCTGCTCTTGGTTTAGTTTGTTGATAACCGCGGCTGAAACCAGCGTTTGCAATGACAAAGGCTGCTGGTCAAATAAGCGCTCTTTTTCACGCTCAATCAATGCCGTATCTAGCTTGGCTTGACTAAAAGATGGCGTGGCTAGGATATGACGTAAAAACGCCACATTATTGGGCAGCCCCACAATACGAGTTTGCGCCAAGGCCTGATCTAATTTTGCCAAGGCTTGCTCACGGGTTGGCGCATGCACAATTAATTTGGCAATCATTGAGTCATAAAAGGGGCTGATCACATTACCCTCTTCTACCCCATCATCGACTCGCACCGCACTAACACTAAAGGCCGTGTGCACAGGCTTACGATAGGTAAACAGTGTGCCTGTAGCAGGTAAAAAACCATTGTCTGGGTTTTCAGCACAGATGCGCGCCTCAATGGCATGGCCGTTAATAACCAAGTCTTGTTGTTTGACCGGAATCTCACCGCCTGCCGCCACAATAAGCTGCCACTCTACCAAGTCCATACCGGTAATAGCTTCGGTCACCGGATGCTCTACTTGCAAACGGGTGTTCATCTCCATGAAGTAAAAATTCATCTCAACTTTACCATCGGCGCTTGGTCGCTGCTCGACAATAAACTCGACGGTGCCGGCGCCGACATAGTCGACCGCACGCGCAGCATTAATCGCAGCAGTACCCATGGCCTGACGCATCGCCTCATCAACATTGGGTGCAGGGGCTTCTTCTAGTACTTTTTGGTGGCGGCGCTGCACCGAGCAGTCGCGCTCAAACAGATGCACATAATTGCCATGACTGTCACCGAAGACTTGAATCTCGATATGACGTGGATTTAAGGCATATTTTTCAATTAATACCGCGTCATTGCCGAAGCTGGTGATGGCTTCGCGGCGACACGAATCTAACAGACTGATAAAGTCCTCACGGCGCTCAACCAAGCGCATACCTTTACCGCCGCCACCTGAGCTGGCTTTGATTAACAGCGGATAACCGATCCGGTCCGCTTGCTGCAATAAAAACTCAGGGTCCTGGTTGCTGCCATGATAACCGGGAATCAATGGCACGCCAGCGGTTTCCATCAGCTGCTTTGACTCCGCCTTTAAACCCATAGAAGTAATTGCCGCCGCAGAAGGGCCAATAAAGACAATACCGGCCTCCTCACACGCCTTGGCAAAAGAGGCGTTTTCACTTAAAAACCCATAACCGGGGTGGATGGCCTCAGCCCCTGTCTGCTGCGCAATCTTTATCAGCAAGTCGCCTTTGAGGTAACTGTCTTTTGGCGCTGAGCCGCCTAAATAGACAGCTTCATCACAGACACTGACATGCTTGGCATAACGGTCGGCATCAGAGTATACAGCGACAGTGCGAACGCCCATGCGCTTGGCTGTTGCGGCCACTCGGCAGGCGATCTCTCCGCGGTTGGCAATGAGTATTTTAGAAAACATGACAGTCCTTATCGTTTAATCTATATTGCAAAATTTAAGAGTAGAATTTATTACATGGCTATTAATGAATTAACTTTTAATCTGAGGTCTTAGCAGGTTTGATATCTGGCTGATAAAAGCACAGTTAGCTCAAAAGCGCTAACACCTCTTTAAATGGGGGTAACCCCTCAAAATTAGCGGCTTCTGAATCGATGCTATGCCAATCAGACTTTGAGCGTAAACAAAAATTCGCGACGACCTCTACCGTAACTGAGCGGTCAGCCATCTCCAGCAGACCGACAGATATCCATACATATTTACCCGCAAAGTCATTTGGCACTGGGCAGCCACATTCACCACAAAAGTGGGCACTAAATCCAGTCGGCTTTTTCCAAATCTTTATATTATGCCGCTTTGTCCATTGAAAATGAGTGGCTTCGATAATCGTAGCTGAGTTAGCGCTTGAACCAGATTGTTTTTTGCATAAGGAGCAGTGACACTGATAAATTTTAAGCGGCGTAGTAGAGACATCACAGCTAAATTCAATATTGCCACACAAGCACTTTCCTTGCATCGTCGTCTTGTCCCAAAAGTAGTTAGTAATTAGTAGTTACTATCAATTTAACCAATTAGGTTTGCGCTTTTGCAAGAAGGACTGCACGCCCTCTTTACCTTCAGCAGAGGCTCTGATATCGGCAATACCAGCTACGGTCTGGGCAATTAAAGCCTCATCAATGGTTTCTCCTGCGACATAGTGCAGCAGCTTTTTGCACTCTTTAACCGCATTGGGGCTGTTGTTACGCAGCTTTTTGGTAATGAAAGCGACTGTCTCATCCAGTTTATCAGTAGCCACAGTCTCATGAATAAGTCCGATACGCTTTGCCTCTGGTGCATCGAAAACTTCAGCGGTCAAAAAATATCGGTGTGCCGCTCGAGCACCCATTGCTCTAATCACATAAGGGCTAATGGTAGCTGGCACCAATCCTAGACGCACCTCACTAAGACAAAAGTTGGCTGAGTCGACTGCTATCGCCATATCACAGGCAGAGACAAGACCAATACCACCAGCATAAACGTCGCCTTGAATGGCGGCAACGGTCGGCTTAGGACAGGTGTAAATCACCTTGAGCATTTGTGCCAGTTTATCGGCATCTGCAAGGTTCTCATCACGGCTATAATCAGCCATGGCACGCATCCAGTTTAAATCGGCGCCTGCGCAAAATGCCTTACCTTCGGCTGCTAACACAATAACTCGCACTGCATCGCTATTGCCTAGGTGGGTAAACGCTTGGTTTAATTCTTCAATGACGTCATCATTAAAGGCATTACGCTTGTCTGGGCGCGCCAGAGTGACGGTAGCAATATAATCCTCGACGCTGACGTTTAAGGTATCAAGCTCAGCTAACGGCGCTAATTGAGAGGGTAAGCTGGTTGTCATAAGTTTCTCGTTATCTTCTTATTTTTGCATTCATGAAATGATTGGGTCTGTGTTTAATCTAACACCCTTAGGACTTACGCAGAAATTAAGCGTTATTGCGACTGGGTATCATTTATTCGATTGCTGTACGGTAGTTCCAGAGGCTTCACAAACAATACCCAGTCGCCTATTAAATACTGTGCTTTGCGTAAGTCCTAAGCCTAAATCATAAGGCTCTCAGGTTAATTTAATGAAGGCTTAGGTTTACATTCTAAACACACCAAACTTGGTCTCTTCAATTTCAGCGTTGTAAGCGGCACTTAACCCCAAGGCCAATACCTTTCGAGTATCGACTGGATCAATCACCCCATCATCCCACAAGCGGGCGCTGGCATAATAAGGATGACCTTGTTTTTCGTACATCTCTTTGTACGGGGCTTTAAACGCTTCTTCTTCCTCAGCGCTCCAGGTTTCACCTTTGCGCTCAATATTGTCACGTTTGACTGTGGCCAATACTGACGCTGCTTGCTCACCGCCCATCACTGAGATGCGTGCATTCGGCCACATCCATAAGAATCTTGGGCTATACGCTCGGCCACACATACCATAGTTACCAGCACCGAATGAGCCGCCAACAATGACTGTGAACTTAGGCACTTTGGCATTGGCAACCGCCATTACCATCTTCGCACCATGACGGGCGATACCCTCGTTCTCATACTTGCGACCAACCATAAAGCCGGTGATATTTTGCAAGAATACCAATGGAATATTGCGCTTACAGCACAGCTCAATAAAGTGGGTACCTTTTTGAGCCGACTCACTAAATAAAATACCATTGTTGGCAATAATACCGACTTTCATACCTTCAATATAAGCAAAACCACAAACCAGCGTTGTCGCAAATCGGGCCTTAAATTCATCAAACTCACTGGCGTCTACAATACGCGCGATGATTTCACGAATATCAAACGGCTTACGGGTATCGGTCGGAATCACGCCATACAGCTCTTTGGCATCATATTTTGGCTCACGTGGCTCAATTTGATTGGGGATTTGTTTTGGCGGACGATTTAGGTTACCGACAATATCACGTGCCAGCGATAAGGCGTGTAGATCATTTTGTGCAAGATAATCGACCACACCAGACAGACGGGTATGCACATCACCACCGCCTAAGTCCTCAGCACTCACCACCTCACCAGTTGCCGCTTTCACCAGTGGCGGACCGCCTAAAAAAATAGTACCTTGGTCTTTTACGATGATAGATTCATCACTCATCGCCGGTACATAAGCACCGCCTGCGGTACAGCTGCCCATCACTACGGCAATTTGCGGAATACCGGCGGCACTCATGTTGGCTTGGTTAAAGAAGATACGACCAAAGTGCTCTTTATCAGGAAATACCTCATCTTGATTGGGTAAGTTGGCACCGCCTGAGTCGACTAAGTACACACAAGGCAGGTTGTTCTCTTGGGCGATTTCTTGCGCGCGTAGATGCTTTTTGACGGTCATCGGATAGTAAGTGCCGCCTTTGACAGTGGCATCATTACAGACAATCATGCACTCAATACCATTAATACGGCCAATACCAGCAATCACGCCTGCCGCCGGAATGTCAGCATCATACATATCAAAGGCTGCCATGGGTGCCACTTCCAAAAAAGCAGTGCCTGGATCTAGCAAGCGTTCAACCCGCTCACGTGGCAGCAGCTTACCTCGCGCCAAATGTTTGGCACGTGCTCGCTCAGGACCCCCTTGAGCAATCTTTTTTAGGTGCGCGTGTAGGTCGTCAACCACTGCCTGCATGGCAGCAGTATTGTCGGCAAACTCTTTGGAATTTGGACTCAGCTTACTGGTAATAATGGCACTCATGACATCCCTTATCTATGATTTTGCTCGCCACCTTTTATGCTCAATGCTCAACTAAGCTAGGCACATACATCAGGTGGCGGTTATTTATAATTAATGGTTACAAATGCTGGGTAGTTATAATCCCAGCTCTTCAATCATCATTTCCGTGATCTTGTATTTTTGGATTTTACCGGTAATGGTCATCGGGTACTCTTCAACAAAGCGGAAGTACTGTGGCACTTTGTAATGCGCGATGTTGTCTCTACAAAACTGCTTAACCTCATCCTCTGTCAGCTGCTCGCCTTTTCTAGCAATAATCCAGGCTGCCAGTACCTCGCCATATTTTTTATCAGGAACGCCCACAACTTGCACGTCACTAATCTTTGGATGGCGGTATAAATAGTTCTCAATTTCTACCGGATAGATGTTTTCACCGCCGCGAATAACCATATCTTTGCTGCGGCCAACCACTTTAATATAACCGTCTTCATCCATGGTGGCTAAGTCGCCGGTGTGCATCCAGCCATCTTGAATGGCTTCGCGGGTCTTAAAGCGGCTGCCCCAATAGCCTTTCATCACCGAATAGCCACGGGTTAATAGCTCACCTGTTTCACCGATAGGCACTACCTCTCCGGTCTGGGTATCGACAATTTTCACCTCTAAATTAGGCTGCACTAAGCCCACAGTAGAGACTTGTTTATCAAGTGGGGTGTGTTTGTTGGTCTGACAAGATACGGGGCTGGTTTCGGTCATGCCGTAAGCGATGGTGACCTCGCTCATGTGCATCTCATCGATGACGCGGCGCATCACCTCAATGGGGCAGCTTGAGCCGGCCATGATACCAGTACGAAGGGTCGACAAATCGTATTTGCCAAAGTCTGGGTGATCAAGCTCCGCAATAAACATGGTGGGCACACCATGCAGTGCGGTGCATTTCTCATCTTGTACCGCTTGCAACACGCTAAGCGGCTCGAAGCCATCATTGGGATAGACAATACAGCCGCCATGGGTCAAAATCGCAAGGTTACCAAGCACCATACCAAAGCAGTGGTATAGCGGCACTGGGATACATAAGCGATCCTCAGGCCCTAAATCCATCGCCTCGCCAATAAAATAGCCATTGTTTAAGATATTGCGATGCGTCAAGGTTGCCCCTTTTGGGGTACCTGTGGTGCCACTGGTGAACTGAACGTTGATGGGATCAGTATTTTTTAATTTGGCCTGACGCTCAGCCACCCGTGGATCATTAGCATCGCCCTCTTTCATCCACTCTGAGAATTTTTGCATAAAGCCAAACGTCTCATCCGTGTCTGGCTCATCAATCCAGATAATACGCTCAACAGTAGGTATCTCAACCAAGTCTAATTGGGTGTACTGCTTGTGATAAATCTCAGGACATAATTCGCGAATGATATTGGCATAATCACTGGTTTTGAAATGGCGCATAAGCACCAAAGCTGAGCAGCCCAATTTATTTAGCGCATATTGCAGCTCAAAGCTACGGTAGGCGGGGTTAATATTTACTAAAATCACGCCTACCTTGGCAGTGGCCAATTGCATAAGCAGCCATTCAGCGTTGTTATGTGACCAGATACCAACGCGATCACCAATCTCCAGACCCATTTCAATCATAGCGCTGGCCAGTTGATTGACCTTTTGTTGCAGCTCGCGGTAAGTCCAACGTATGCCTTGATGGCACACCACTAGGGCTTCTTGATCGGGATATTTTTCTACCACGGCATCAAAAAAGTCACCAATAGTGACTTCGATTAACGCCGTCTGGGGGCCTTGATCTTGGCTCAGCTTAAGCGGCGCATTACTCGATTTGGCGCCCATACTAATGCGAGGGATCGTATCTAAATCTATAGAAACAGAGGAAGAATCGATGTTATTGGAGGGATGTGAAAAAGAGGTAGAGCCAAACATAACGAATCCTTTCGTTGCAATATTGGATAAAAAGTTCGATAAAAAATGTCACTATGGTATGCGACTGTGCAGCCTACAATCTGTAGGTTGATGGCACAATCATCCCCCATAATGACCTAAATCCATTTAATAATATATCTGCGATATATGACAGATAACGCATCATCTTTCATATTTTAAAACAACCACTTACTTCTAAAAAACTGCGGTTTATTCTAGGTTAGCGTTGTTTCCTGTTCTAATATAAAGGCTAATGACAACTGGTGTCAACAACTACTACTAATAACAATAACTTAGTTCATCATTAATTAACTAAATCCGATAAATTCACCTCCACAATATCCCTGTTAACTAAGGTGGCTCGCCTCTGTGCTAGGCTTTAGTGATAAAAAACTTATCTGTGAGCGAATTTTTATGTTGATAAATACCCCGTTACCCCAATATAAATGACATTGCATGAAAGATGAGTCTATCTAGCAGACAACTGCTCTATATAATTAATTGAGACCCCCTATGACCGAACTTACTGATTTACGCCAACGCTTTTTTATCGCTGACTCTCCTGTACGCGGCGATGTGGTGCGCTTAAAGCAAAGCTATGCCACCATTACTGCCCAAAAACCCTACCCTGAGTCTATTAAGCGTTTGCTTGGTGAGATGCTAACTGCAGCCAGCTTATTAATTGGTACCCTAAAAATTGAGGGTAGCTTATCTATCCAGTTGCAGTCCTCTGATGAGAGCAGCTTATTGAACTGGGCAATGGCTGAATGCAATCAGTCTGGCATCATTCGCGCTTTAGCCAGCTGGAAGCAAGACACCGAAGAGCAGCAGCAAGCTTGGGCGAACAAGGCGACTGCCGATGATGCTTTTGCTGAGCTCGGTGCTGTGGGCAAAGGCGTCATGTTTATCAACATTCAACCTGAGCGCGGCGAAGCTTATCAAGGTATCGTTGAGCGCAGTCATGACAACTTAGCTGAATGCTTGGCCCATTATCAATTGCAATCGGCACAAATCCCAACTTTGATTAACTTGGCTTGTGATGGCCTGCAAACTGGTGGTATCTTGGTACAAATGCTGCCCCGCACTGCCGAGGAACAACACGCTATTGAGCAAGATGAAACGGCCGGTATTGATGATGATCTATGGACCCGCTTGACCTTATTGACGCGTACCTTAAAGTTTGAAGAGCTAACCACCTTGGAGGCCAGCGAAATCATCTACCGCTTATACAACGAAGAGAGTGTGGTCGCCCCTGAGCCTATCTCTTTAGAATTTGGCTGCACCTGCTCACGTGAAAAATGTGAAGGGGCTATTTTGCAAATCGGCGAAGCAGAAGTTTTAGAGATTGTAGAGGAGCAAGGCGGTACCTTTGAGATGGATTGCGGTTTTTGTGGCTCTATCTACAAGTTTACCAAAGAGGATGTCGAGCACATCTTTGCTTAAGCGTTAAGCGGTTAATTACCCCAAAATATACCTCCCCCTTAGGCTCGAGCCTAAGGGGGATTTTTAATTTCTGCGTGGTTTTGTGACAGCGATTATGGCCGTGATTACTTTGTCATAGGCGCATCTTATGATTGCGCGGTATTAGACCACCACCTCAATCTCATCAGGAAAGGAGTGAATACGCGGCTTTAAGGCTGACTCACTGTCTCTATTGGCCTGTAACCACTCACTGACTTGATTATGCACACTCTCATCGTACTGCAAGTTGATGTGATTGACCCCATAAAACACCGCTTTTCGACCCTCAGGCACATATAAATGATGATTTTCATGAGTCTTGCCAGCCTCCCCGAGCGCCGATTCTATCATCACCAAGCCATCACCCACCAAGTTACTCGCCTTAGATTCATACACCCCCTCAGCAATAGAGCCGGCAATAAAAAAGGTATTGATGTGACGTGGCAACTTGGTCGGATGGCGAAAGTCTTCGGGCAATACATCCCGTACTTTAAGCCCCTTCCAATCCTCATCGCGAATACAGCCATGACGAAGGTCAATAATACCGGCACTACGTATATCACCAAGCTTAGATAACGAACCTGCAAAGGGCACTTTGGCCATAATATCTAATAGGTGATAGCTGATGCGCTCAAGTATGGCGCCTTGATGCGGTGAGCCTATGGTTACTAAGTTACCCACGCGCGCTACCCAATCTTGGCGCTCTTGCTCACCATAAAACAGCGCACTACGAGACACCAGTCCCCCCATGCTATAGCCTACTAAATCTATTTGGGTAATGTCTGGATTTTTTATGACCAGTTGCTGTAGTAAATTGGCCAAATTATGACCGTTTTGGGAGATGCGTCTACCCGTATTGTAATCTAAGTAAAGCACCGTACTTTTAGGGATACTCAGTGCAATATGCTCACCTAAGCTGTCCTCTTCACAAGGATGCCAGCTTAGATAACTCAAGCACAGACCATGACACAACACAATCACACGCCCGCACAACGGATCTGCCTTAGCGCCTAGCGGTTGACCATATCTATCATAGAGCACCATGGGCACCGCCAGTGGATTGTCGCGAGCAACCAGATGATCGCCAACCATACCATTAATCACGTTAACCAGCTGCTTTAGACGTTCAGGAAGTAGGCGACGTTTTTGATTACTGAGGCTTTTTCGGTACAGCTGCATGCTGCTGCTCGTGACACCACGGCCTACACTTTGCATGGTATAGCGCACCACATTGTACAATCTGCGAGTCACTCCTTGCTGCCAACGATTGAGATGATCTTCATTAAAGCGGCCCAAAGGACGCAAGAGAATCTCAGAGTGTATGGCCTCAATAATCTCAGTAGCCCCCACCGCACCTGTGGTAGCAAGCTGCACCAGACCCTCAAGTACATTGCTCACCGACAGTGGTGGTTTTTTTGATGGCGCACTCGGCTCATAGGCCATATTAATTAGGGCATTTTCATCGAGGTAATCTAGATGGTCTAACTGCTGGTGCAAGTCCTCTAAATACACCGGATTGGACGCATTAATAAGCTCACACGTCTCATATAAAGAATATTGCTGCGATAAGTCTTCAGAAGCAGGCGATGTGGGTGAAGTGCTGTTTGACATAATAGTTATATTTTATAAGTTGGGATAGCCTCATATTATCTGTTAATTTAGATAAAGTAAAAACCCCAAGTGTTAACTTGAGGTTTGTTTTTAGTACAATTATCATAACTTTATTTTCACAATTAAAGATTGGCTTGTCTTTAACGGTTTGCTGCTTTAACGATTGCCACCAAGCTTAAAGCCTAAATAACCCACAGCTGCCCCATAAGTATCTTTATAATTGCGCTTAATGAATGGCATAACTTGAGCGGCCACTTTAGTGTTTTTTTCGATCCCTTCACCTGAGTGCTGAAAATTACTCATAATATACGTATAGCCATTCATTTCATCTACTGCATGAAGGCCGGTTGACTCTGCACCAGCTGGTGTCGATAAAATGCGGACCAATTCATGAGTATCTACATTGTAGGCCCATAAAAAGTTATTAACATGGGTGCCTGAGTCTTCACCGATAAATAGCGTGCGCATTTTTTCGGAGAATTTTAAGTTATCCGGACAAGACACTTTATCCGGATGCGATTGATTGCCCAACGCATCCGCCTCGATATCTTGACCGGCCAAATTCGGTGGTACAGCCATACTGACTGGCACCCAATCTGAGTGGATAGGCTGCTTAGTATTTAGGGTCACTTGGCCACTGCGCAGCTGATGGGCATAGACTGCACCTGACTTATTTTCAGCCACGTGCACATCATAGTCACCATATTTAGTAGGATCGACCATAGATTTTTCAATCCTTGCCATCGCCGAATATACGATTTTATCTTTGACATTCACCGTGGTCCCCTCCATTTTAGTAAAGGCCATAGAAGCACCTTTTAGCGCCGCATAACGATGGGTCTCTAAGAAGGCAGCGGCTTTTTCAGCATGCCTGTTGCTGGTATTTAATTTAATCCAGTTAGGTTTGCCGCCATAATAAATCTTGGTATAGCTGGCATCTTTTGGGTCAGTGTATTTAACGCTCATGATATCTTCAGGCTTAAAGCTGTTGGCCATCGCTTCAATTTCGCTGCTGGTGGCGTGACCTAAATGAATCCAGCGCGTGGTAAATTCGCCTGTGCCCACACCCTTAGCTGACGTCTGAGTGACTTTTGCGACGTATAAATTACCAGCTGATAAGTCTCTGGGCTTGTCGGCCACAAACATAAACAGACCGCCATTTGTGGCATCATCGCCCATGATAGCAGTACGCTCATCTGGCATCATCTGTATCAATTCATGTGAGATACGTCCCAAGTTATAGTGTTTTTTGACAAAGCCTGTACCGTCTGGATTAACAAACACCTCTGGCATATGACCATAATGATAAGGATTGGCTTTGTTTTGATCGCCATAAAGCGCTTGACTAAAATCCAAAAACTTACCCCCATCTTGCTTTGCTAAATTATGGGCATCCGGCTCATACTCTTCAGAGGATAAATGAGTACCCCAAGGAGACAATGAGGCACCGCAAGTAATCCATAGACCATGTACAGCTGAGGTATCAACATTATGATACTTCACCAAGCTCAGCTCACCAGTATTTGGGTTTTGATCCAAAGTAAGTACTGCAATAGGAGATGGCAGGCGACCCCAGGTGTCCTTACCGGCACGGTTCATGCTGGCATATTCAAATTGCACTACCGCAAATACTGTATTGCCTTTTACGCCCGGTACACGAGCGCCTTTAACAGCAATCAATGAAGAGCCATCTGGGCAATTAGAATAAAAAGGCATCGGCTCGCCTGCTGACGCATCATATAACGGTCGGTTATTGATGTCGTACAACTGGCCAGCACGGGTGAGTCCTCCTAGACCATCGGGCACCATATCACCGGTCACAAAAAACGGCGTGTAAGCCAAATCAAATACTTGAGTGCTGCCATCGGTGAATTCTGCCTGCATTTTTGAATCGACATAGACTGTGGCCATCTGCTCAGGATTGGCGAGCGACGGCGCTTGCATACCCAAAAATCTCACCTGTTTAATCGCCTTAGCTAAAGGCGCAGCGCCGGTTGCAACAGGCACAGCATTGAGGCGAGCTGAGGTATTGCAGCCTGCCAAAGGTAGCATGGGCACACCGGCCAAAAAGGCAATCACACTGCGGCGAGTCGCTGACATATTGGCCAATTTGCTGCCGGATTTTTCAATATTGGCGTGATCAGCGAAGTCTAAGTTTATGTCAGTCGGTGTTTGGCGAATGCTGTCTTGGCTAGAACAAAGGGCAACTGGGCGGCGTATCATAAATTCCTCAAAAAAATGTTCAACGGGGGATAACTCTGGACAAAGAGTACAGTGCCCTAGCCTACTGCGATGAGATGACAGCTTGTTTAAAGATTTATGACACCCAGATGACAAAAAAGCCAGTGCGATTATGGCACTGGCTTTTGACTTAATGTGAGGGTTAGCCGCTTATATGAAGTAACTAGCTTATCAGGGACTAAGGAATGGTGGTGGTCGCCACCTCAGGTGGTACATAAGTGTGATGACGATTCATACGCTTCTCTAAGAAGCGGAAGGTTAATAAAATCACCCAAGACAACACTAAATAGATTAAACCTGCCGCAAAATACAGCTCAAAGATGGTATAGGTGCGCGCACTGATGGTCTTAGCAATACCCGTAATATCCATTAACGCAATGGTCATGGCAAGCGAGCTGCCTTTTAGCATAAAGATAACTTCATTACTGTAGGCAGGTAGCATGATGCCAAAAGCACGCGGCAAGGTAATTCGGGTAAGTTTTTGCCAACGCGACATACCTATGGCGTCAGCTGCCTCCAATTCCCCAGGTGGAATAGACTGAATGGCCCCGCGAATAATCTCAGCAGTATAAGCACTGGTATTTAAAGTAAAGGCGATAATTGCACACCAAAATGGCTGCTTTAACACCGGCTCCCACAGCGCTGAGTCTTTGATAAACTCGAACTGTGACAGACCATAATAAATCAAGAAAATCTGTACCAACAGCGGTGTACCGCGGAAAAAGAATATATACAAAAATGGCAGCACTTGAACCCAGCGACTAGCCGATAAGCGCAATAATGCCAGACCCAGTCCAAAAAACAGGCCAAGTACACCAGAGATAACCACCAACTGCGTGGTCAGCACAACCCCACTTAGTAAATCAGGTAGGTATGTAAAAATTACTTGCCAATTCCAATCCATAATTGCCCCCTACCCTTGTGCTGCATCTAGTGAGTGTGAAACTTGCTGCTTTGCCAATTTTTTTGCATAGCGTTTTGACGGGTTGGCCCGCCACTCAAGCCACATCATAAAGGCGGTCACCACTATGGTTAGACCCAGATAAATAAAAGCGGCCGCCATATAAAAGGTAAAGGCCTGCTGCGTGGCCTGTGCCCCGCGCGCCGCATGGTACATGATGTCCTTTAGCCCCACCACAGAAACCAGTGCCGTATCTTTTAACAATACCAAAAACAAGTTTCCCAGACCTGGCAGCGCCAAGCGCCAAACTTGGGGCACTATGATGCGAAAATAAAGCTGCATTGGCTTCATACCTATGGCTTCAGCTGCTTCCCATTGCCCTTTGGGAATCTCTTGGATCGCCATGCGAAACACTTCGGTCGCATACGCCCCAAAGGCAATAGATAGTGCCAACACACCTGCCAAAAACGGACTCACTTCCACATAGTCGTTATAGCCAAATTTTTGTAATATGGCCATAATCAGCATGGAGCCGCCGTAGTATAAAAACAGCACTAATAACAGCTCTGGGATGCCACGCATGGTCGCGGTATATACCGTCGCCAACTTACGTAATATCCAAATTTTTGAGAGCTTCGCAGTAGCGCCCAATAGCCCCAATACCAAACCTATTGCAAGACTTGATAAAGCAAGTTTGATGGTAATCAACGAGCCACTAAGTAAGAGATGTCCAAAACCTTGCAAATCAAACACGTGAGAAGATACCTAAATAATGAGAAGTAGAAGGAAAGAAGCGCTGACAAGAGCCGTTAAACCGAACGCTCATTGACCCGTCTTCAATCTGGCGGCTGTCATTAAGCATGGAGAACACACTGAGACGAGTTTTTCATATAAAAAACATGCAAGCGGCGAATTCTAACATATTCTACTAGGGTTCGTTAAGTATAAGATGCGCTGACGATGGCGCTTATTTGACTGCTTAAGTCAATTTTTGGGCATAAAAAAGCCCCACTGCTTAGTGAGGCTGTCTTTGTTTCATATTAATTGTTCTAAATTAGCCCTAAAGCTTACGCACTTACTTGTCACTTTGGCTATTTATGTCACTGATTATTTGATCGAAAAATGCTTGTCTTTAATTTGATCATAAGTGCCATTGGCTTTAATCGCAGCCAACGCTTCATTGAGCTGCTCTTTTAGTGCATCTTGCTTGCGCACCGCAATGGCAAAGTTATCATCAATTTCGATATCCGCCCCTTTAACTTCAAACTGTGAGTTGTTTTTGCTTAACCATTCTATCGCCGGTAGTTTGTCAGAAATCATGGCATCAACACGATTAGACTCTAAGTCCAAAAAGGCATTGTTAAGGGTGTCATACAGCTGCATATTGGCCTTGGGATAGGTAGACTCTAACCACTGAGATGAGATGGTTGAGCGCTGAGCGGCAATCTTGCTGCTGGTTATATTATCGCTGTGACTGGGATCAAATGTGCTGTCTTTACTGGCAATAAACACCAAGGCATTGGTAAAATAAGGGTCGGTGAAGTCGACTTGTTGTGAGCGCTCTGGAGTCACTGACATGGCGGCCACAATGGCGTCGTATTTTTTGGCTTTTAAACCTGGAATAATGCCTTCCCAATCTTGAGCCTGAATCTCACAGCTCACCTTCATTTGCTCACATAAGGCGTTGGCAATATCGACATCAAATCCTTGTAAATTACCCTCAGCATCGGTGTAATTAAAGGGTGCATAAGCGCCTTCAGTGGCAATGCGCAGCACTTTTTGTTCTTCCTGTGCGCCCGCAGCTTTATCGTCCGCTTCAGTCTGTTGGTTATTACAACCACTCAAAAGTAGCGACAATGATAGTGTGGCCATGACAGTGGCGGTGCCTTTAAGCAAACGGCTTTTTTTGAATTGAGCCGCGGCAGGTAGTGAGTTAACCATCCTTACGTCCTTATAAAAATCTAAAAAAAGCTGGCCTGAAATCTTATCGCCTTATCTGCCCCATCAAAACCAGATGGCCAATTAAAGACTTACGATTTCAGCCAGCAATACCAGCACCTTATCATTGCCTCAGGCGCTAATGTGCTTATATTGCTGTCTTACAATAGACAGCAATGGATAGAGATAATGGCCTATTGAGCAGCCGCTTTTTGGGCCGCAGCGGTGTTGCTGGTACCAAAGTAAGGCGCCGAAATCTCATCATATTTACCACTTTCTTTAATCGCGGCTAATGCTTGGTTGAACTTACCGGCCAGCGCATCGCCTTTACGCACAGCGATACCCATCGCATCATCGCTATTGAACTCTTCACCTTTTTGTTCAAAAGCTTTGCCCTCTTCACTGGTTAACCAATAGGCGGCAGTAACTTTGTCTGAGAACAAGGCACGAATACGACCTGAAGTGAGATCTAGATAAGCATTTTCTTGGGTGTCATATAAGCTTACTTTAGCTTCAGGATGCGACGCTTCGATATACTGAGCGGCGATGGTGGCGCGCTGAGCACCGACTGGAATATTACTAAAATCATCTTTTACGCTAACGTTCTCACCTTTTTTGGCCACTAAGATAAGGCCGTTATTTAGGTAAGGGTCAGTAAAATCGACCTTTTCAAGACGCTCAGGGGTAATAGACATACCAGCGATAATGGCATCGAACTTCTTGGCTTGAAGCCCTGGAATTAAGCCATCCCACTCTTGTGAGCTGATATCACACTTGGCTTTCATCTCATCACATAAGGCATGGATTAAGTCGATCTCGAAGCCGATTAACTTACCATCAGCATCGGTATAGCTAAGAGGCTTATAGCTTGATTCGGTAGCGATACGGATAGTCTGACCTGCGCTATCAGCTGCCTCAGCTGCGCCAGTTTCGGCATCAGCAGGCGCTTGGCTGTTGTTACAAGCGGCCAGCATCAGACCAGATAAGGCCATAGATAATACAGCCCATTTACTTTTTGCTTTTGGGAAAGTTGTCATGATAAGTCCTAACTTTAGATAAAATTTGATAACCGTTTAATGGCTATTTAACAAGTGTCTCATAGCCATTGAATAATCTTTAATGCTCTGCGATAACTAAGTGGCTTAATTATTTGCCAAAATTAGCCGCTTCAATCTCAGCCAATTTGCCATTGCTACGGATCGCTTCAATGGCTTTGTCAAACTCAGCTTTTAGAGGGTCGTTTTTGCGCAGTGCAATCCCTAAGTGATCGTCGTTATCAATCTCTTCACCAATGACGGCGTAGTCAGGATTCTCAGGTAACCAATCAGCTGCAGATACTTTTTCTGCCAATACGGCATCTACGCGCCCTGATTTTAGGTCAAGGTAGGCATTTTCATAGGTATCATACAAGTTAACCTTGTTGCCATCTTTGCCATCGAAGTTATCTAGCAAATACTCGCCTAAAGTGGTTGAGCGCTGGCTGCCTAAGTCTTTATTGGTCACATCATCAGGGCTAAAACTCCCGTCTTTTTTGGCCAACCAAACCATGGTATTTGAGAAATAAGGCGCACTAAAATCAACCGTTGCCGCGCGCTCTGGTGTGATGGACATACCGGCGATAATGGCATCGTACTTATTGGCCAATAGACCAGGGATAATACCGTCCCAGTCTTGAGCAACGATTTCGCATTTGGCTTTCATCTGTTCACACACAGCATTGGCCACATCAACATCGAAGCCGCCTAAGCTGCCATCATTATTGGTGTAGTTGAACGGAGGGTAGGCCCCTTCTGTCGCAATGCGAATGGTTTTACCTTCTGCTGAAGTGGCTTCGCCCGCTTTGGTATCTTCAGACTTTGAACAGCCCGTTAGCCCCACTACGGCGGCTAAGGCTAAAACAGACAAGCTCGTTCGTGATAACTTTTTTTCAAATAACTTCATGGGTTGTTTCTCCGAAGCCAACATTGGCTTATTGCTTATTTAATTGGCTTAACGTGATTAATTTGGATTAATTAAGCGCTCATCAAGCACGAATTAAGGGGTATCGATTATTAGATATGGATTTAGCCGAACTTATACCACTTGAGCCGTATAAAAAAAATAACTCACGACAAAGCGTATTACCTAGGCCAGATTACTAGATTTTCGTGGTACGACTGTGGTGAGACTGGCTATATAATGAAAAATAGTTGTGTAAAACTTTATAAACAAAAATAATACATGAGCAATGGGCTAAAAACAAATCATTTCGATGCTTTACTTCACTCATTCCAACCCCAGTTATGCCCGCAAAAAAAGCGGATGCGGCGCTCAAGCCTTGTATAAGCCAAAAAAAAGAATGCGCACTTTAAGAAGCACACACTCTTTTTTATTCATCTATCTAAAAAGCTGGGATTACAGTCTGGGCCAACTAATTTAAAGGCAGCTTATTGGCATCAGCGCGATGTGAGGCCATAAACTCACGAACCCGAGCAGATTTTGGATTATCAAATACCTGCTCTGGTGTACCCGCCTCTTCTATACGGCCTTGATGCAAAAACACCACTTGTGAGGACACGTCACGGGCAAAGCGCATTTCGTGGGTCACAATCAGCATGGTGCGCCCTTCTGCTGCTAAATCACGCATCACTGCTAGCACCTCATTGACCAGCTCAGGATCCAGAGCAGATGTCGGCTCATCGAATAACAAGACTTGCGGGTTCATCGCCAGCGCACGGGCAATGGCCACACGCTGACGCTGACCTCCTGATAAGTTGTCAGGGTAGGCATCTTTTTTATCCAGTAGCCCAACTTTTTTTAACAGCTGCTCAGCCTCACTAATGGCCTGATCTTTGCTGATTTTTAGCACCTGTGTTGGGCCTTCGATGATGTTTTGAATGATGGTTTTGTGCGGCCATAAGTTGAAGTTTTGGAAAACAAAACCGACGCGCGCACGGAAGCTCTCAAGCTGGGCTCTGTTGGCTGCTTGTAGTTCGCCTGACTTACCCGGTACCAAATTAAGCGACTCACCCCCTAAGGTAATTGTGCCTTGGTTGGGCTTTTCGAGCAGGTTAATACAGCGCAGTAACGTAGACTTGCCTGAGCCTGATGAGCCCAAAATTGAGATGACATCGCCATCATAAGCGGTGAGGGAGACCCCTTTTAATACCTCAAGCGAGCCGTAGCTTTTATGAATATTTTGCAAATCAAGGGCAATGGGTCGATCTGAAGTAGTGTGTGGCATAACAGTGGCACGCATCCAAAATAAGTTTGAGAAGAGATTATAACACTGCAAGGCTTTTGAATAAGCAGATTAATAGACAATCGCCTCAAAAAATACGATGTATTAAAGCCTATAGCAGCTGTGATGATAAAAATGCTCAATTATGGGCGATCAAAATAGCCCAATAAAACTGCATATTGTCGCTTATTAGCCACACATAGGCAAATGTTGTGATGCCTTTATGCGGTGGATTATGCCCAAAAATCACTGTCAAGTTTTGTGTGGTCACTTTACTATTAGGGACATCTGCTTTATGTTAAACCTCATCTTATTTTTATAAAAAACAACCCCAATCAATAAGCAAAAAAGCATCAGGAGACAACAATGACACAAGCCATCAGTGATATAAAAGCCTATATGCAGCAAGTTGGTAAACAGGCAAGAGATGCCTCAAGACAGTTAGCTGCCGCTAATACCGGTGACAAAAATGCCGCTTTGTTAATTATTTATGAGCAATTAAAACAGGCCAAAGACGAAATATTAGCCGCCAATAAAATCGATATGGACAAGGGCCGAAGCAACAACTTAGATGCTGCCCTACTTGACCGCTTGGCACTTAATGAATCTCGCTTTGAGGCGATGCTACAAGGCCTAAAAGATGTGGCTGCTTTGCCTGACCCTATTGGTGAAGTCACTGACATGACTTACCGTCCTTCTGGTATTCAGCTGGGTAAAATGCGGGTACCTTTGGGCGTGGTGGGCATGATTTATGAGTCTCGTCCCAATGTGACGTTAGAGGCCGCTTCTTTGGCACTAAAATCTGGCAATGCCATTATTTTACGCGGCGGCTCAGAAGCTTATGAGTCAAACCAAGCGATTGCCAAATATATCTTATCTGGCCTAAAACAGGCCGGTCTGCCTGAGCACGGTGTTCAGGTGTTACAGACCACAGACCGCGCCGCAGTGGGAGAGCTGATTACCTTAACAGAATATGTTGATGTGATTGTGCCACGTGGCGGCAAGGGCCTGATTGCCCGTATTAGCCAAGATGCGCGCGTGCCGGTTATTAAGCATTTAGATGGCAACTGCCACACCTTTATTGACAGTGATGCCGACCCTGAGATTGCTATTAAGGTCAGTGTTAATGCCAAGACACATCGCTACGGCACCTGTAATACCATGGAAACCTTGTTGGTAGATCAAGCGATTGCTAATGAGCTGTTACCTCAGATAGCCGAGGCCATTGTCGCAGCCGATGACGCCATGCAGCTTCGCTTAGATGCCGCCTCAAAAGCCATTTTACAAGACAATGCTAAGCTTGCCGGCCACTTAAGTGATGCCACAGATAGCGACTGGGATACCGAATACTTAGCACCCATCTTAGCGGTCAAAATTATAGACGGCTTAGATGCCGCCATTGACCACATCAATACCCATGGCAGCCATCACACTGATGTGATTATCACTAATAACTATAGTAAGTCGCAGCGCTTCATTCGCGAAGTGGACTCAGCCAGTGTGATGATTAACGCCTCAAGCCGCTTTGCAGATGGCTTTGAATATGGCTTGGGTGCTGAAATTGGCATCTCAACTGACAAAATCCATGCCCGTGGCCCCGTCGGACTCAATGGCCTTACCTCTCAAAAATGGATTGTCTATGGTCATGGCGAGGTGCGTAGCTAGGCTAGGATTGCCTCGCTCATTGGCTCAAGGTGGTCATTTTTGGGAGTAATTTGGTTGATAAAAGTGATTATGTTAATCAAACTCCATCAGACCCTTTATCAAAAACGTCAGCGAAATGCTGGCATTTTTTTATGGCGCAGTTAGGTTAACTGGCTGCGACATAATCTTATCAAATTCAGCCATTTAAGATCATTTATGACCTAGCTTGGCACTGTGTCTTGTGCGTTAAAATCATCACAAAACCCGCGTCGCTATTTTTTAAAAAGATAATTATGAGATAAAATGCGCCCTCTAAATAACGATCTAAATAAGTTTTAGAGTGATTTACAGCCGCATCTTTAGTAATATAGGCCTATCCTCTACAACCGGCAACGCTGATTGTGTGTAGAAAGTGGGTCACGTGATCTGCTTAAGACAGATATTTGGCTTGTCGAACATATAGCTGCAACTCTCCTCAGGGATACCTAAAGTTTGTGGTTATCTTTTGTGGTTATCTACGGTTTACCGCTTCGGTAACATCTATTAGTTAGTGATTTTCTAATCTTTAACCATATACCTAAAGTCTTAATAGTTAGCCAAAAGATGTGGCCCAGTAGCGCTTATCATAAGCCAATAAAGCCCGTGCTCTGGCTAAATTAATGATTATTTTTTAACTACTATTTAAAGTCTAATGCACAAAGCAAACCTTATTTTGGAGCAGCTCATGCTGGAAATCCAATGAGGGTAACTTTATTTTTATAAAAAGGAGCAATGAATGGAAGTTACTTTAAATGGCTACTATACGCTGATATTAGCCACACTCGTCCTACTCTTGGGACGGTTTTTGGTAAAAAGGGTGAAGTTTTTAGAAGACTTTAACATCCCTGAGCCTGTGGCAGGTGGCTTGGTTGCAGCCGCCATTGTTTATGCACTTAATATCATATGGGGGTATAGTTTTAACTTCCAGCAGGAGCTTCAAACCGCTTGTATGCTGATGTTCTTCGCCTCAATCGGTCTAAGCGCTGACTTTAGCCGCCTAAAAGCCGGTGGTTCCCCTCTATTAATCTTCACCATTGTGGTCTCAGTATTTATCATTTTGCAAGACGTGGTGGGTGTGACCATGGCCAGTGTATTGGGGCTTGATCCTCTGCTAGGTCTGGTGACAGGCTCTATTGCGCTGACCGGTGGTCATGGTACTGCAGGCGCTTGGGGTATCACGCTTGAAGAGCAATACGGCGTGGTCGGTGCAACGACCTTGGGTATCGCTGCGGCCACTTACGGTCTTGTTGCCGGTGGTGTGATTGGTGGCCCAGTAGCTCGCCGTTTAATCAACAGATTGGGTGTAAAACCAGGCGAGGTTAACCCCAACCCTACCCCGACTGAAAAGCTGGCCGGTGAGCAATCTTTATATAGCACCAAGCACAATGAAGAAGAAGCTTATCGCAATAAAGAGATCTTTGAGAAACCAGACAACATTCGTCTGATTACTGCCTCCTCGACCATTGAGTCTTTGGCATTATTTGCAGCGTCATTAGCCTTTGCAGATATCATGACTAATTTGGGTCAAGGCACTTGGTTTGAGCTGCCCACCTTCGTTTGGGCATTGGCTGGCGGTGTTATCTTGCGTAACGTATTGACCATGGTGTTTGACTTCCATATGTTTGACCGCGCCATTGACGTGATTGGCAACGCTTCATTAAGCCTATTTTTGGCAATGGCATTGTTGTCACTAAAACTTTGGCAGCTGACTGATCTTGCCGGTCCTGTATTGATTATCTTAGTCGTACAGACCTTAGTTATGATCGGTTATGCCTACTTGGTGACCTTTAGAATTATGGGTAAAGACTATGATTCTGCCGTTTTAGCAGCAGGTCACTGCGGCTTTGGTATGGGTGCGACCCCGACTGCCATTGCCAACATGCAAGCGGTCACCGATCGTTATCAGCCTTCGCACAAAGCTTTCTTAATTGTGCCTATGGTAGGTGCTTTCTTTGTGGATATCGTCAACGCTACCGTATTACAGATTTTCACTAAATTACCGTTTATGTAAGAAAGTTTAGTACACGCTTAAATAACCTAAAAAAGGGAGAGATTTGCTTTAATCTCTCCCTTTTTTTATCTATTACGTTAAATCTATAGCCTGATCGATTAACGTTTCAATAAAGCCAATACTATCAATTAACGTCGCTTTGTCTGTGATGTCCACCCCTATCATATTAGCAAGCTCACTAGGTGTTTTTGAACCACCTGCTCGCAATACAGCTAACCAATCATCAATCACATCCTCGCCTTGACGCAGCTTTTTAAACAGCTGAGTGGCGATACTCAGACCAGCGCTATAAGTGTAAGAATACAGACCTAAATAATAATGCGGCTGACGCATCCAAGTCAGCGCCGCATCCTCATCAATCTCTACCGCATCACCCCAGAACTGCTGCAATGTGGACTGCATCAACTGATGTAAATCCTCAGTACTCAAGTTCTTGCCAGCATCTACCGCACGATATACCTCACGCTGAAAATACGCTTCTAGATAATGAGTCACAAAATTATGATAATAGGTGTTCGATAACAGTGAGGACACCACATAACGCTGAAACGCTTTGTCATCGGTATTTTGCTGTAATAAATGATGGCCAAGTAACAGCTCATTACAGGTTGAAGGCGCTTCAATAAAGTACAAAGATGGCTCATAGCTTAAGTAGTTCTGAGTCTGGCCCGCATTATAAAAATGCCCAGCATGTCCAATCTCATGAATTAAGGTAAACACATCGCCTAAGTTATGCGTCCAAGACATCAAGACATACGAGTGCTCACCATAAGGAGAGGCACAAAATCCGCCCGTGCTCTTGCCTTGGTTTTGGGCAAAGTCATACCAACGCTCCTCAAACGAGCGCTTTACCATCTCAGTATAATCGGTGCCCAACAACGATAAAGCATCCACGCAATACTGCTTAGCCTCTTCAATACTCACCTGCGTCACAAAGTTGGCATCCAATGGCACTTTTAAATCAGCAAAAGTCATTTTGTCGATGCCATTAGCCGTTTGTAGCAATTTGGCGTAGCGGCGCATTGGCGGTGCAAGATGCTGCATAATGGTATCGATGTGCTCGTCATACATGGCGCGCGATACTTTTTGATCGTGCAGTAGATAGTCAAATACTGAGTCATAGCCGCGCATATCGGCCATGATTTTCTCTTTTTTGACTTGGGTTAAATAGTTGCTAGCAATGGTGTGCTGAGACTCACGTAATCGCTTTGAAAACGCCTTGAAAGCATTACGGCGAAACTCGGTGTCGACTGCGGTTTCGTATTCATTTTCAAACGCTGAAAAGCTTAACGGATAGCTCTGACCATTGGCCTCAAAGTCTGGGAAGCTCATATCAGCCAATTTGCACTGCTCATAGTTTTGATACGGCAAGTCGAGTACTGGCGATAACGACATCAGTGCGGTTTCTAACTCCAAGCTTAGGGCATAAGGCTTTTGCGCCAATAAGTCTGCTAAAAAAGCACGATATTTGTCATTATCGGCCATGGCTTGCTTAATCAGCGCTTCGTCAGCTTGCTTTAGGGTTTGCGCCACTATTGCAGTCTGGCTGTTTAATTTAGCCGTTTCTGAGTCAAAATCTCTGGCTCTGATTTGCAGCTCACGATCGCCCATATCTACCGCACTTTGGGCGCCGGCATAGGTGCCTGCTTTGGACAAAATGGTCAAATAGGCTTCATAAGTCTGTAGTAGATGTACGATACTGACCGCATCGGTGAGATTCAGCATCGACTCTGAGGTCAGCTCATCGGCAAGCTTGCCCGCTTTATCTAGGTCTGCATAGAAATCTTCTGGCGTGGCATATAGTGCGGTCATATCCCAGGTTAGATGTACAGGGACGTCTTTACGATGTGGAAGGGCTTGTGTGGTCATTCGGATGTCCTTTAACTTTTAATTTTAATTATCTTCATTCTAATTTTGAGAAGCTGGAATCACTCAATCATATAATATGGGTTAAGTCTATTTATGCATCTTGCTTAGGAGGCCCGTATAATGATGTTTCCCACTCTTCAAAGGGTGGTTCAACAACATAATCCGAACAATAAGATTTTAGATAGTCTGTCGCTCTTTTTTGTGCATAAGTAAAATTCAAAACATTCCCATCTTCATCCATCTCTATTACATTAGCAAATATGGCAAAAACCATTTCTATGGCACTAGGCTCATTGCCAAACAAGTCCAGATACTCAATATCTTCAAGCATGTAATGAGTGCCACTTGCTATAAAATAGGTAAATGTTCTCAAGGCACCGCTGAAATCATGGCTAACTTTCATTTTACATCCTTACTGCTCGACTCTAAGTTATCTAATATCGTATCAAAATAGGCATTATTATTAGCGGCAAATTGAGCGGTATTTTCTAAAATATGAGCCGGAGATTGCACACTTTGCGGATAGTGCTTAATGTCCTGCTCGGAGATACCTTTCCCTTTTTCAATCATGGTCTGCAAGCTAGCTGAGGTTACTTCAAAATGACACTGCCAACCCATCAGCCAGTTGCCTAACTGTTTGTGTTTATCGGTTTGGTAAATAAAGCCTTGGTTTGGCCAATGCTCGGATGTCGCCAATGCCGTAGCACCCTCAGGGATCTCAAAGCCATCGCCATGCCAATGAAAGGTTATAAACTGCTTCGGCACGCCCTTGAGTAGCGGATGATCAGCACCTTGATTAGTCAGTATCAGCTGTGTCCAGCCAATTTCCTTAATATCAATCTTGCCCACTTTGGCACCCAAGCACTCAGCGAGCAATTGCGCACCCAGACACATACCTATCACTGTCTTGCCAGCGTTAATAGCCTCAGTAATAAACTGCTTTTCGGTGCTGAGCCAAGCAAATTTATCGCCATCATAAACACCCATCGGTCCGCCCATCACAATTAGCCAATCGAAGCTGTCAATATGTGGCAAACGATTATTCCCTGTCAGCGCTTCTGCAAACTGGGTCGTGGTTAGTTGATGGTGATTACGCTGAATCCAATGTTCAACAGACGCCAATATATTGATGTGATTGTGTAGTAAGGCATGAATGCGGAGGGTCATGTTTGGTCCTTTATCGTTTGGTCCTTTATCACCGATCCTTTAGAGTAGTTCTTTGAGGATAGCTCCTTTATTTATATTGCTTATATTTAGACTGCTTATCGCTGATTATACTGATTGCAATAGTTTAAATAGTAGCACACCTTATTTGATATCTAGCCACTATCAAAGCACAAAAAAAACGCCTAGCCAAATGGCTAAGCAGTTTTTGATACTTAGATATACCCTATCGAACTACTATATCGCTAATGTGTCCGCTGTAATCTGGCGGATACTACCGTCAGTTAGTTCTTTCGACTGATCAGGATCATGCCCATATACCAAGAAAGCACCTTTTTCCTTTAACTTCTTAAATAATTTAAAGTTAGCCAACATAGCTTCACTATCGTCCACTACCATCGCATCAGGTAACGTCATTTTTTCAAGAGAAGCCTTTAAGTAACAAGCATCTGCAGTGATAACAACTTCTTTACCATCTACTTTAACCTTCAAGGATTGATGGCCTGGGGTATGACCATAACTTGGGATTAAGACAATTATCCCATCACCAAACAAATCATGCTCTCCATCAATTTCTAAACGTTCATGCCCTAAATCATAATGACGAGGTACATATACACCTTTTTCTATATTTTCATCTTCTTGAGCCGCTTGCCATTCTCGCTTCTGTACGACTAACTGAGCATTAGGAATAGAAGCATTGCCCCCACAATGATCAAAATGTAGATGTGAATTGATAATATAATTAATCTTTAGAGGGTCAACACCAAATGCCTCTAAACGACTGGCTATATCCTCTCCTGGGACAAAATCTACTGTCGTTAAGTCCGCAAAGCCTCCTAAGGCCTCTTTAACAACCTTTTCGTCTTCAGATTGAAGTGGTAATTCCAACCCTGTATCAAATAAAACAGTACCTTTGGGATGTTCAATAAGATAACAAGGAATTGGAATAGCTAGCTTTCCAGTCTCACCCGCCATAAAGAAACCATAGGGCATGGTTATCCAACCACAAGTCATTGCATACAACTTCACTTCTTTCATTTTAAAATCCTTTTTAAAATTTAATAAGCTAGGTAACGACTCCTTTACTTACTTTATCTCTCTCAGAGTTAGCGACAAAGGAGTATAGAACATATATTAGCTTTGGAGCCAATACCCTATAATTAATAGCATAAAAAACACCTTAGATATACTCCTAAAACAAATTAATATCGCTTTTTTTGAATCAGGTTTAATACTTCCTAAAGCTTTAAGATTATTTGAATACTTATCATTTAATAAGTAGTTCATAAAATTATAATAGTTGTTTTTCCTTATGACTTGTAATAAATTAAATTGAACATCAAGTTCTATTAATAGCACAGTGTCATTAACAAACAACTCAAGGAAAGAGGTCGTTTATGGATACTAGTAAAGTACAAGTTTTTAAAACTGCAGGTCGTTTATTAACAGGAGAGAATGCGAGTTATCTTTTAGCTGAACAAATGCAGCACTTTAATATAACTCGTCCCCTTATCGTTACTGATAAGGGGGTGTTAAATGCAGGTATTATTGACCCTGTACTTGAGCATCTTAGAAGCAATGAAATTGAGAGAATCTCTATATTTAGCGATATTACGGCAGAACCAGAAACAAAAACTGTGGAGGATTGCCGAACTGTATTTGATAGAGATGATTGTAATGGTGTGATTGCGATAGGTGGTGGTAGTGCAATAGATACAGCTAAGGCAGTTTCCATTTTAAACAAACCTTCCGCAGCACTTTCTTCAAATAGTCAAAAAGTTTCCTTAGGTGATTTATTCGGTGAGAATCTGGTTCCCAAACGTACAACGCCATTAATTTGTTTACCAACTACAGCAGGGACTGGCTCAGAAGTCACCAATATATCTATCCTACTTGATATCAATGATGAGCTAAAAAAAGGGATCGTTAGTAACGAGTTACTACCTGATGTAGCAATTGTTGCCCCTGAACTGACACTTAGTTGCCCTCCCTCTGTTACTGCCGCTAGTGGTGTTGATGCTCTAGTTCATGCTGTTGAAAGCTATCTTTCGAAATTTGCCTCCGATATTACTAGACCGCTTTCATTACAAGCAATTAGAATGATTACGGAATCACTGACTACTGCTTATCAAGAGCCTAATAATATAGAGGCTCGAGAGCAAATGGCCACTGCAAGTTTGATAGCAGGCTTAGCCTTTGGCAACGCAGGTGTTGGAGCTGTTCATGCATTGGCATACCCACTAGGTGGTAAATATCATTTATCTCATGGAGTCAGTAATGCAGTGATGTTCTCTCATGTCATGAGATGGAATAGTGAATCGTGTCCGGATAAGTTTGTAGATATTGCTATTGCAATGGGTGCTCCAACCGATGGCTCAATCAACAATAGTAGTGGCAGTGCGTTTGTTATTAATAAGATTAAACAACTTTGTGAAGAGGTTGCTATTCCACAACATTTAAGAGAGTTCGATATCAAACATGAAGACTTAAAAGACCTTTCTGAGTCTGCAATTAAAGCGACACGACTCTTACGTAATAACCCTAGGGAGCTTAGTGTAGAAGATATTAAAGCTATTTACGAAGAAGCGTATTAATAAAGTCTCTGGTTTACTGTACTTAAATAAAAAGGCCACCTCACTTACACTGAGTGAGGTGGCCTTTTTATTTAAGTATATATAGGAAATACTATGCACTTAGCACGGTAGAGTATGAATTACTGATTACGCTCATATACTGGCAACTCTGCACAGATTTTCTCAACTTTAGCACGAGTATCTGCCAACACTTTTTCATCACCACGGCTGTCTAACACATCACAAATCCAGCCCGCTAGATCAGCAGCTTGTGCTTCATTGAAGCCGCGAGTGGTGATGGCTGGTGTACCAATACGGATACCAGAGGTCACAAATGGTGATTTAGGATCATTTGGTACCGCGTTTTTGTTGACAGTAATGCCGGCGTCGCCCAACCATTTGTCCGCTTCTTTACCGGTCATTTCTTGCTTAACTAGGCTGATTAGCATTAGATGGTTTTCGGTACCGCCAGAGATGATTTCATAGCCACGCTCTTGGATAACTTTTGCCATTGCTTTGGCATTTTTAACCACTTGTTGCTGGTAAGTTTTGAAGTCGTCCTGAAGCGCTTCTTTAAAGCACACCGCTTTAGCAGCGATAGCGTGCATTAATGGGCCGCCTTGGTTGCCTGGGAATACCGCTGAGTTTAGCTTCTTAGCTAACTTGTCATCACGAGATAGGATGAGACCTGAACGTGGACCACGTAGGGTTTTGTGCGTGGTGGTGGTGACCACATCAGCAAAAGGTACTGGGCTTGGGTATACGCCAGCAGCAACAAGGCCTGCAACGTGTGCCATATCAACAAATAAATAGGCGCCAACGCTGTCTGCGATGTCACGGAAACGCTGCCAATCGACCACTTGTGAGTACGCTGAGAAACCAGCAATGATCATTTTTGGCTTATGTTCTTGAGCCAAACGCTCCACTTCGTCATAGTCAATAAGACCCGTCTCTTCTACAAGACCGTATTGAACGGCATTATAGTTGATGCCTGAGAAGTTCACATGTGCGCCGTGAGTCAAGTGACCACCAGCGTCTAAGCTCATGCCCAGTACCGTATCACCCGCTTCTAATAGAGCTAGGAAAACAGCAGAGTTGGCTTGGCTACCTGCATGGGGCTGTACGTTGGCGTACTCAGCACCGAACAATTCTTTAGCACGGTCAATGGCCAATTGCTCAACGATATCCACATACTCACAGCCGCCATAGTAGCGTTTGCCAGGATAACCTTCGGCATATTTGTTAGTTAAATCAGAACCTTGCGCCTCCATTACTGCTTGTGAGCAGTAGTTTTCTGATGCAATAAGCTCGATGTGGCTTTCTTGACGCTTGGTTTCTGACACCATGGCTTGATACAAGTCAGGGTCATAATCTTTAATGCTAATATCTTTAAACATAGTTTTATCCTATTAATCAGTCACATACAACATATAAAAAATACAAGCGCTAAACCAGCCCACCCCTAGGTCTTGTGAAATTTGAAACGACAAACATCAGGCAATGCCATAAAGACATTGTAAGAGGCAGCAACTTCGCACATTAAGCAATAAGTGTAACATGAAATGTCATTGACTATAGCGAAAAAACACCCCAAAAAGCGGATGTTTTTTCAGCTATTTTTGACGCCAATTATAGGATGGATACTTTGCCCTTATTTGACCAAAAAAAGCTCAGGTAAAAAGGTTTCGCTAATAATAAGTGAGCGGCCATGCCAGTCATAAACGGTACTGCGCCGCCAGCCCGCTTTAGTGGGCTCAATAAGGCGCTGATTGGGTAAGGTTTTTTGGCGCTTAAATAGAACATACCCGATGGGCGTACCCTGCAAATGCTGTAATCGCTTGGCCTCTCCCTTTAAACTTGGTAGCGGAAAAATGCTTTGCGCAGCGACCCATGGCTGCAAGCTATTGCCAAAAAGCAACACCTCACGTACCCACGCCAACATCGGTCGATTTAATTTTATACCTTTATAACCCAGCTGTTTTTTTTGCGCCATGCTCAGCAATCTATAGCCTTCAAAAGTACGTTTGACCTGCAGCGGTTGACCAGATTTGGCCTCCAATAGTGCAGTCAACGAACCATCAGAGGTTATCCAAGCTTTTTGGCTTTCATCAAGAGTTTTAAAGGCGGTAAAGGGGATACAATCTTTGGAAAATGCACGCATAAAAAGACAGCTTATAGAAGGTTTGTGCCGGTATTTAGCCTTTAAACGCCGGCATATTATCAATATTAAAAGGCAGGGCTTCATGAGCCTGTTGCCGATACTGCTGCATATAATGACGGTCTTCGGCACAGAAATTGGCTATAGCCGGCTCAAAACGCGGATCATAAATGCGGTGTAATGAGTGAGTCTTGGTTGGCACAAAGCCGCGAATCAGTTTGTGCTCGCCTTGGGTACCCGGATCAAAGTACGCCAAACCTTTATCAATAGCAAATTCAATGCCCAGATAATAACACAGCTCAAAGTGTAGGCTATCATACTCCTCTAAGCACCCCCAATAACGGCCGTATAAAGTGGCGTTTTTTTGTTTTGGATCATCATAAAAGAACAAACTACTGGCAATAATATCACCGCCCTCATCTAGAGCCTGCGCCAGCATCAGATGCTCCGGCATACTTTGTGCTATTTGCTCAAAAAACTCTGCTGACAAATAAGGATGGCGACCACGCACTGCGTAAGTCATCGCATAGCATTGGTAAAATATATCCCAGTCATCTGAGCCAATATCATGCCCAGTTTTGATACGGCATGTTAGCTTTTGCTTGGCAATTTTTTTACGCTCAGCTCGAATATTTTTACGCTTTTTGGCGGTAAGCGTCGTCAAAAAATCGTCAAAATCTAAAAATGAGTTGATACCCTGCACCGCCGAGGTGTCCTCTGTGTTCTTATCTGTATGATTATCTGTATGGTTATCCGCGGCGGCAGTCAGCTTTTGATTGTGCCACAAAAACTGACAGCCTTGACGCTCAAGTAGCTGCGGGCTCATTGAAGATAAGGGTTTGGCTGCGGTTATTTGCTGGTGCTGCATAAATAGGCCATGCCAACTTGACGCACCCGTCTGCTTGGCTACCTCATCAATGGCCGCAATCGCTGCTTGCCAAATCTCAGTCGTTAAAGCAGCGCCTTTTGCTAACCAAAACCGCTGGCCGCTTACGGGCGTATAAGGCACAGCGGTGACCAATCTGGGGTAATAGTCTGCCCCATAACGAGCATAAGCCTCGGCCCATGCATGATCAAACACATACTCACCTTGATGATGCCCCTTTATAAATAAAGGCATCGCAGCAACTAAGTTCTCAAAAGTATCCGTTTTAGGCAGGTTTTGTGGCAGATTGTCTTGATAATTATTGGACGCATCCCCATTGTCGTTGTGCCGCGGATTTTTGTAAATCAGCACATACAGCGGCACCCACCCCGACTGTTGCCCAATAGCACCAGTGTCTGTCAGTGCTTGCCAATAGGCATAGGACATAAAAGGGGTATCGGGCTGTTGCCAGTTAATAGCAGACTGCCAAGTTAAGTCTTGAGTTAGGGCATATGAATAGGTCATAAGGTCTATTTATGGTTTTAATGGCTTATTAGATTAGCAAATACAGAGCTTTTTTGCGGTCACAATTTGCAACCAGTTAAATGCACCGTTTTTTTTAACTACTTAGGTAGGCATTAGTACTTAGGTAGGCATTAATAAGTTATGTAGGTGTTAATAAGCGCTCAAGCAGGCTGCTTTAGGCATAAAAAAAAGCCATCTACACGCCCATAGATGACTTATTTTGCTATTTTGTTTTTCAAAAAACAACAATTGTACGTAAGGGATGATATCCACGCCAATCACTGGTAAAATATACCCTAAATAGCTTAATATAATTTGTATACAGAGCATATTGGTAAAAATAGTATACTTAGTTCATCCTATACAATTGACATCATATCGAATTTATAGTTGATCGACTATAATACCTCTGTGAGTCATTAGTTGAAACTGGCTTAAATCAAAGAAAGGTTGAGACCCCTCGTTCAGATTACGCTGTTATGGGTGATAACTGATCGAAAATATCTTGAAAAACTGCCCCATGGGGACTTCCCCCTTTCATAGCTCATTGTTGCCCATCACAATTGAGCTATTTGACAATTTAAGCTTTCTTATTCACTACAGCCTAAAGGAACCTATTACTATAATGTCAAAAATTATTTATACCAAAACCGATGAAGCGCCAGCGCTTGCCACGTTATCACTGCTACCTATTGTTGAAGCCTTTACGAAGACAGCAGGTATTTCTGTTGAAACCAGCGATATTTCAGTTGCTGCGCGTATCCTAGCTGAATTCCCAGACTATCTAACCGAAGAGCAACGTGTTCCAGACAATCTAGCTGAGCTAGGTCGCCTGACCCAAGACCCTAATACCAACATCATCAAACTGCCAAACATCAGTGCCTCAGTACAACAGCTTAAAGCAGCCATTAAAGAGCTTCAAGACAAAGGCTATGCGATTCCTGATTTTCCAGAAGACCCAAAAACTGAAGAAGAAGAAACGCTGCGCAAACGCTATGGTAAAGCTCTTGGTAGTGCCGTAAACCCAGTACTTCGCGAAGGTAACTCAGATCGCCGTGCACCAAAAGCGGTGAAAAACTACGCGCGCAAACATCCGCATTCAATGGGTGAATGGAAGCAGTGGTCAAGCACGCACGTCTCACACATGCACAGTGGTGACTTCTACCACGGTGAGCAGTCTATGACGCTAGACAAGGCGCGTAACGTACGTATGGAGCTACAACTTGACGATGGCTCAACCAAAGTACTTAAGCCTGAGATTGCGTTAAAAGACAAAGAAATTATCGACTTAATGTTCATGAGCAAAAAAGCTTTGCTTGAGTTCTATGAGCGTGAAATGGAAGACTGCCGCGACGCAGGTATCTTGTTCTCTTTACACGTAAAAGCGACCATGATGAAGGTATCTCACCCCATCGTATTTGGTCATGCAGTACGTATTTATTATAAAGAAGCCTTCGAAAAACATGGCGAGCTGTTCGAAGAGCTTGGTATTAACGTAAACAACGGTATGGCCGATCTTTACGAGAAGATCAAAACATTGCCTGCCTCTAAGCGTGAAGAGATCGAACAAGACTTGCATGCCTGCCAAGAACATCGCCCCCGTCTGGCCATGGTAGACTCTTCAAAAGGCATCACCAACTTCCATTCTCCAAGTGACGTTATCGTAGATGCTTCAATGCCTGCTATGATTCGTAACGGCGGTAAAATGTGGGGTGCTGATGGCAAGATGTATGACTGTAAAGCGGTCATGCCTGAGTCAACTTTTGCGCGTATCTATCAAGAGATGATCAACTTCTGTAAATGGCATGGTAACTTTGACCCAACCACTATGGGTACGGTACCAAACGTGGGTCTAATGGCTCAAAAAGCAGAAGAATACGGCTCACATGACAAAACCTTTGAATCAAGTGATGCAGGCATGGCTCGTATTGTCGATAATGAGACAGGTGAAGTACTGCTTGAGCAGCATGTTGAAAAAGGCGATATCTGGCGTATGTGTCAGGTGAAAGATGAGCCTATCCAAGACTGGGTAAAACTTGCCGTTCGCCGCGCTCGTGAGTCAGATACCCCTGTGGTCTTCTGGTTAGACCCTTACCGTCCTCATGAAAATGAGCTGATTAAAAAAGTAAAAACTTACTTAAATGATCATGACACGGAAGGTCTACGCATCGAAATCATGTCACAAGTACGTGCAATGCGTTATACGCTAGAGCGTGTGGCACGTGGTCTAGACACTATTTCAGCCACAGGTAACATCCTACGCGACTACCTGACTGATTTATTCCCAATTTTAGAGCTGGGCACCAGTGCGAAAATGTTATCCGTGGTACCATTAATGAAGGGCGGCGGTCTATTTGAAACCGGTGCTGGTGGTTCTGCGCCTAAGCACGTTCAGCAATTGCTAGAAGAAAACCACTTACGTTGGGACTCTTTGGGTGAATTCTTAGCGTTAACTGTGTCATTAGAGCACTTGGCCAACAACGATGACAATGCCAAAGCTAAGCTATTGGCAGAGACGCTAGACCGAGCCATTGAGAAGCTGTTAATTAACAACAAGTCACCTTCTCGCTCAACGGGTGAGATTGATAACCGTGGCAGTCACTTCTATCTGGCCATGTACTGGGCTCAAGAGCTTGCCGCTCAGGACAAAGACGCTGAGTTAAAAGCTCAATTTACGCCTGTAGCTGAGCAGCTTACCAACAATGAAGCCACCATCATTAAAGAGCTTAATGAAGTACAAGGTAAGCCTGTAGACATTCATGGCTACTATTTTGCTGATGAAGATTTGGCTCAAAAAGTTATGCGCCCAAGCAAAACTTTTAATGAAGCTATCGCTTCTATCTAAGTTTAGGTACTTATTTAAGTATTTTTCACAGCTTAAAGCTAAGCCCATTTAGTTAAAGCGATTCCGCTTTATCTAAAAAAATACCCTAAGAGCAGTCTCTTGGGGTATTTTTTTTGGCTAAAAATTAAAATCACAACCGCTCATAAGTGATGACAGATACGATTTGTAAACTGACTATTAAGTCCGCCTTTTAGTATGATTAAACTTAAGCAGATTAAAACCTTTTGCTCACAACCCCAAAAACAAATCTTTTTTTGAGCCGTCAGAATATCTTTCGCCATAACAAAACACGGCCTCAGTCATAAAACAATAAAAAGGAATGCATACCATCATGTCAAAAATTATATATACCAAAACCGACGAAGCCCCAGCGCTGGCCACGCAGTCATTTTTACCCATTGTACAAGCATTTACACATAGTGCCGACATTGAAGTTGAAGTCAGTGATATCTCATTAGCCGCCCGTATTTTGGCACTTTTTCCAGAGTATCTAAGCCCCGAGCAGCAAGTGCATGATGCACTTACCGAGCTTGGCCAATTAGTGCTAAAGCCTGACGCCAATATCATCAAATTACCCAATATCAGCGCCTCTATTCCTCAGCTAAAAGCAGCCATTAAAGAGCTACAAGACAAAGGCTTTGGGGTGCCTGACTTCCCAGATACCCCCAGCACCGATAAAGAAAAAGAAGTGCGGGCCCGTTTTGATAAAATCAAAGGCAGTGCGGTAAATCCAGTACTACGTGAAGGTAACTCAGACAGACGCGCTCCAAAAGCGGTGAAAGCCTATGCCCGAGCCAATCCACATGCCATGAAGCCTTGGCGCCGTGACTCAAAAACTCATGTATCTACCATGGCACATTGTGACTTCGTTGATGACGAAAAGTCAGTGACCATCGATAAAGAAACCCAGTACCGTGTGGTCTATACCGATGAGACCGGTACAGCTACCGAGCTTAAATCGCCTGCTCCGCTATTAAAGGGGGAGCTGATGGACACCTCTATCTTATGTTTTGATGTGCTAAGCAATTTCTTACAAGAACAAGTGCAAGATGCCAAGGCACAGGGCCTGTTATTCTCTATTCATCTAAAAGCGACTATGATGAAAGTGTCTGACCCAATCATCTTTGGTGAGGCGGTGCGAGTTTATTTTAAAGACTTGTTTGCCAAACACGGTGAGACTTTTGACAAGCTCGGTGTCAACGTCAACAATGGCTTTGCCCAGCTGCTGTCCAAGATTCAAGAGCTGCCAGATGATCAGCGTCAACAGATAGAGGCAGATATTCAACAGGTATATGACACCAATCCGCCACTGGCCATGGTCGATTCAGACAAAGGCATTACCAACTTGCATGTGCCAAGTGATGTCATTGTCGATGCCTCTATGCCAGCGATGATCCGTAACGGTGGTCAAATGTGGGGCCCTGATGGCAAGCTACATGATGTGAATGCGGTAATCCCCGACAGCAGTTATGCCGCCCTTTATGATGAGACCATCCGCTTTTGTAAAGAGCATGGTGCCTTTGACCCCACCACCATGGGCACTGTACCCAATATTGGCCTTATGGCTCAAAAAGCCGAAGAATACGGCTCGCATGACACCACTTTTCAGATGCCAGGCAAAGGAAAAATCCAAGTCATCGATGCCGATGGCAACGTGCTGACTGAGCATGCGGTCAAAAAAGATGACATCTGGCGCATGAACCGTGTCAAAGATGCCCCTATCCAAGACTGGGTAAAACTTGCAGTGACCCGTGCCCGAGCCAGCGGCATGCCGGCCGTTTTCTGGCTAGATAAAAACCGGGCTCACCACGCCGCCTTAATCGAAAAAGTCGAGTTGTACCTAAAAGACCATGACACCGAAGGCTTAGAAATTCATATCATGCCCATTCGTGAAGCAACCCGGTTTACGCTTGAGTGTCTGATCGCTGGCAAGGATACGCTGTCAGTCACCGGCAACGTATTGCGTGATTATCTGACCGATTTATTTCCCATCCTTGAGCTGGGTACCAGTGCCAAGATGCTATCTATCGTGCCGCTTATGAACGGTGGCGGCCTGTTTGAAACCGGTGCCGGTGGTTCAGCACCCAAACATGTGCAGCAGCTGCTGGAGGAAAATCATCTACGCTGGGATTCACTGGGAGAGTTTTTGGCATTGACTGTGTCACTTGAGCACGAAGCTGAGCATGGCACCGCACAAAACCCAAAAGCGCAAATCCTAGCCGATACTCTAAGCGATGCCACCGAGAAGCTTCTGCTAAACAACAAGTCACCCTCACGTAAAGTGGGTGAGCTGGACAACCGCGGCAGCCATTTTTACTTGGCCATGTACTGGGCTCAAGCATTGGCCAAGCAAGATCAAGATGCCAGTCTACAACAAAGATTTGCGCCACTGGCTAAAGCACTTGCCGATAACGAGGATACTATCGTCAAAGAGCTTAACGAGGTGCAAGGTCATCAAGTGGACATTGAGGGTTACTATCTGCCCAATGATGAGGTTGTGAAGCAGGTGATGCGCCCAAGCCAAACCTTCAATAAGATTTTAGCTGCGCTATAAGCACAAGCCATGAAGCCTCATCTGGCTGACATGGCTCGCTACATCGCCCGTTTGATTTTATGTTAATACCTCAGTAGTTTAAACTATTGAGGTATTTTATATTAGGCGCTTTATCATGCTAAAACTAAACACAGCTAGACGCACGCTTATTCTTTTTATTATTGTGGCCACTGTTTGGTATACTTTGACCCGTTTTTTAGCCGATAGCGCTTGGCGCGATAGCGTTATTATTGGCTTTAGCTTCTTATTTTGCGGCGTATTTTTGTGGTCAGTATTTAGCACGTTACAACGCATTTATGGCGACAGTGGCAATCTCTACAAAGAGCTTATACTCTTTAGCTTTAATGTCTTTTTGTTCTTGTTGGTTTTTTCGGCCATGTATTCTCAGATTGGTATTGTGGACACGACCCGTGACGGTAGTCCCCTCACCCATGATTTTTGGCTCAGCTGCTATTATTCTATTATTACTTTTACCTCCACAGGCTATGGTGACTTTCGGCCACAAGGTGTTGGCCGCGTCTTATCAAGTATGCATGCTTTGGTGGGGTATTTGGTGCTTGGCCTTATGGCTTCAACCAGCTTATCGGTTGTTCAGTGGACGGCCAAAGGCAGTGGTATAAACCGCGGCACTAATCCTGATTAGGCACCAAAATCGTTGTTTACTCCCTTTTCATTGATGTATTTGGAACTTCCCTTTTATGGCCACCTCAAGTGTTATCTTATTTAACAAACCCTACGGCGTTCAAAGTCAGTTTAGTGATGATGCCAATAACAAGTTTGCGCCGTTATCTCAGTTTTTCACCGATAAATCGCTCCGAGTGGCCGGACGACTCGATGCGACCAGTGAGGGGCTTTTGCTGCTGACCTCAGATGGCCGGGTCAATAAAGCCATTACCCATCCGCCCAAAGCCAACGCAGGGCGTAAGCAGGGCAAAACTTACTTAGTACAGGTAGAGGGCATCCCCTCAAATGAGCAATTAGAGCAACTGCGTCAAGGGGTGCTGCTAAAAGATGGTCAGACCCTACCCGCTGAGGTAAAACACATTAGTGAAGAGGATTTACCCATGCCACTTTGGCAACGTGATCCACCCATTCGTGAACGCAAAAGTGTGCCTGACTCATGGCTAATGATGACCATTTATGAGGGTAAAAACCGCCAAGTGCGCCGCATGACCGCTCATGTCGGCCTGCCCTGCCTACGCCTGATTCGCTGGTCTGCTGCTGGCTTTGAGCTGGGCAATTTAGCGGTAGGCGAGTTTGTACGGGTACATTTAAATGACAAGCGCTTAAAGGATTTGGGTGTTTTTTAAATCATTAAACAACACCCTGGTATAGCCGTGCCCTTTTGGCTCGGCTATACCCTATCAATCACTACCGTATAAAATCCGGTGTTAACCAGTGCTCAAAGCCTGAGTCGCCTAAACTTAAACTAATCTTCTCTAAACTTGGATTGGCACTCACCCCTGACTGGGTTTGGTGACTCACCTCAAAGCTCAACAGCTCATCACGGCGAAATGCATGACAGCTCACGCTATCAAGACCTGACTCCGCCACAGTTTGTAGCTGTTTTTTGGTGGCTTTAATACCGTCAATCGCCACAATGACGTCTTTGGCAGAGAGACCTGCTTCAGCGGCCACACTGTCACGCAGCACTTTGGTGACTTGCAAGCCCTCAGCACTTTCAGTAACGCTAATACCCCACGCTAAGCTGTTGTCTCGGCTGTCTTGAGTTATCTTAATGCCATTAGCCTCTAGCAGCTCATAAATAGGCAACGCCTCTACACCATCGACATAGCGTGCCTTGAACTCTTGCCAAATGGCGTTGTCCATAAATTGGCTGATGACCGCCTCTAGGTTATCGTTATTCATACCGATACGAATGCGATTGCCCGCTGCGCCTTGAGCCTTAGCCTGCTCATAAAAAGCTTTTACCACATCAAACAAACGATGCTTGCCACCGCTTTGTTGCATCAGTGTTAAATCCAAACATAAAGCCACCAAGGCCCCTTTGTTATAGTAACTAATACCGGCATTACCCGTATTTTCATCAGCGCGGTATAGATTAATCCAAGCATCGAAGCTGGACTCTGCCACGCTTTGTAAAGCGCGTCCTGGCGTTTGGTTATAGCGGTTAATTTGGTTTTGTAGCAGCTTTAGGTAGCTTTGCTGATTGATAACCCCTGAAGCTTGGAGCATAAAGTCATCAATATATGAGGTAAACCCCTCAAATACCCACAGAAGCGGCGTATAAGCCTCACGGCGTAAATCCACAGCCATCATCACATCAGGGCGTACGGTCTTCACCCACCAAGCATGAAAATACTCATGGCTGCACAATCCCAAAAAGCGCTGATAGCTTTCGCTCGGCTCTTGTGGCTCTTGAGCGGACGGTAAATCACTACGCGGGCTCACCAAGCTGGTAGAGTTAATATGCTCAAGGCCGCCGTAATCGTTGCCACTGGCATAGGTCATGAAAGTATAGCCCTCATAATCCTCACCACTAAAAGGCGCGTCACCGAGCCAGCTGACATAGCTTTGACAAATCTGAGTCACATCTTGCTGCAAGCGGCCCATGTTAGCGCTGTGCTTACCTGAGATATAAAAATGATGCACCGTGGTATTGTGCTTATTGTCTTGAACAATAAAATCAAACTCAGATTGCGGCGCGATTTCAAAAGGATAGTCGATAAGCTCAGGATAACTCTCAGCACTAAGCTGATAATAATGGACATGATCTGTATGCAGATAGCGATGCTTAAGACCACAGGCAATTTTTACCGGCTCTGCACCCTTAGCTTGCGCGTCATAAAAGGCTTGCGGCACGCTTAAAGTCACCGCCACAGGTAACGCCTCTTGCCCCTCTATCGCCAAGGCCAATGAAGTAAAGTTGCCATACAAACGGGTTTGATCAACATAAGCGGTACGTACTGATAAGTCATAGCAGTACACCTCATAGCGCACCTCTACCTTCTCACCAGCCGTAATTTTGGGCAATTGCCACTCGTTTTTACTCAGCTTTTGCGCTCTGTATCTCTCATCTTTGCCAACAACGTGATACTGCACTGCGGTAATATTACGCGCAAATTCACGCATCAAATAACTGCCTGGAATCCAAGCTGGCAGCCACAGCACAGGCGCTGACTTGTCTGCAGTGAAGCTTAAAGTCACCTCGACTAAGTGCTGAGTGAAGCGCTCAAAATCCAAATGGTAATGCACGGCCAAATCTTGATCGTACTGAGTGGTTAAAGCATTATTTGAAGTAGTCATAAAGGTCTGTCATATCCGTGTTAGCGAAAAAAGTAACCCAGTAGCCATCAATACCACCATCAATACTTAGGTAAAGGAGTGGCCAAAACCTTAGGGGCTTTATTTATAATTAGGGGTACGCATTCAAACTTCAACCATCGTAAAAATTTAGTCAGCAAATATCGACTTTTAGCCCTAAAAAATGAGAATAAACTCATATTTTGTGGTCTTATGGCTGTTTTTTGGGCTATATTTTTAAAAAAATGTAAAAAAACTTCGCAATTTACCAATTAATTTGAGAACATGACTTGAAACTTTTGTCTATCATCGCAATCTATTAGACAAGGCAATTAGCAGAGGTGTGGCATCAGTGATTTTTTGCCAACATAAACACCCTTCTTTATTGTATTATTAATTAACATATAGAACGCCTATATTATTCGAGGAATTTTTATGACCACAATCGCAAAAGATACTGCCGTACGTTTCAACTATATCTTAAAAGACGAAAATGGTAACGTTATCGATCAGTCACAAGGTGAGCCTTTAGCTTACTTGCATGGCCATAACAACATCATCCCAGGTCTTGAAAAAGAGCTTGAAGGCAAATCTGCAGGCGATTCATTAACTGCGGTTATTGAACCCGCTGACGCTTACGGCGAATACCAAGAGCAAGCCGTACAAAAAGTACCTCGTGCTAATTTCCAAGGCGTTGAAGATATCCAACCTGGCATGCAGTTCCAGTCTGAAGCAGAAGGTCAAGTTATGCTAGTCACAGTAACTGACGTAAACGATGACACGGTTACTGTCGATGCTAACCATCCTCTAGCTGGCAAAAAACTAAGCTTTGACGTAGAAATTGTTGAAGTACGTGCAGCGACTGAAGATGAGCTAAACCACGGCCATGTACATGGCAACGGCGGCGTTCAGCACTAATTTAGCCGTTAGTGTTAGCGACTAACGCTGACATAGCTGACATAAAAGAGCCACTCAAGTTGAGTGGCTCTTTTTTTGAGTGAAATTTATGCCGATTAAATAACCCTCTGTCACCTATACGCCTATACCGCTATACGTAGTCGCAGCTAGCTGTTTGAGCTGGGCTTATCCTGCAAATCCTGCACGTTGTTATTGTCTGTGACTGGCGGTTTTAACTTAGCAGCCGACTTACTGCTCACCCTCTGATAAATACGGCGTTTGGGGAACAGAACATGAAACTTAGAGCCTTTACCCTCCACTGACTCGATCGTCAGTTTGGCTTCATGTTGATAAAGTACATGCTTGACGATGGCCAATCCTAGACCCGTGCCACCTGTTGAGCGGCTGCGACCGCCATCTACTCGGTAGAAGCGCTCGGTGAGCCTATCTAGGTGCTCATCAGCGATACCTATGCCATTATCACTTACTGTAAACAGACAGCCCTCTTTGACCTCTTGCCATGTAATACGCACTTCCCCCCCTTTGGGGGTATATTTGATGGCATTGGTCACCAAGTTGAGCAGCGCACTGTGCAAATACCCCTCAGCACCATAAATGTCTTGTTGCGAATCTAGATGCAAATCGATCAAGTGGTTGTAGTCTTTATTATAAGCTTGCGCATCATCGAAGATACGGGTAAGTAGCTTGGGCATATCCACACGCTCACTTTGTATCGACTCTTCGTTCTCCAAACGAGACAACAGCAACAAATCATTGATAATCTGATTCATACGCACGGTTTGCTGAGTCATAAGGCTAAAGCCGCGTCGCCATTTGGGGTCCAAATCTGGCTGGTCTGAGAAGGTTTCGATATAACCCATTATTACTGTAAGCGGGGTTCGCAGCTCGTGTGAGACATTACCCACGAAGTCCTTACGCATCTGCTCTAAATGATGCAAGCGGGTCACGTCATAGATAATCAGTAGCTTCTCTGTGCCAAAATGAGTGACCTCACACTGCAAAAACCGCTCATAATCGCGCCAAGAGCGCATTCTTAAGCCATCGTTAGGAGAGACGGCATCGACATAATACGCTTTAAACTCAGGCGCATCTATTAAGTCTAAGATACTGCGACCTTGGTCTTGTGAGCGTAAAGCCAGTAAGGTTTCGGCTGCCTGATTCCACCACTCCAAGCTGTCATCTTTATCCAGCAAAATAACCGCATCTTGCAAAGCCAGTAATGAGCTGCGGATTTTTTTAATCAGACCCATCATTCTTTGGTGGGTCATTTGCTCTTGTCTTTTGCTCTCATAAAGCTGATTGGCCATAAACGTCATACTGCCTGACAACTCAGGCGGCGGCAGGGTTAACGACTTACTCATCCAGCCATAAAACTGCTGAACCGAGTACAAGCGCCACACATAGTACAGTACCAGTGCCACGATAATCCCCCAAGGCAGCGCATTCATATAGTGACCTAATAAAGCCCCTAGCAAAATTAATATGACCAACCACTTAAAGTCTGACCAGAGCAACGTGGCTCTGGGGTTTTTATTATCGGGCAGTGGCTCTATGATGTTTTTGGAATTAGTGTCGCTAAGGTTCTGATACAGATTACTGTAGGGGTTTTTATAAGGACTGCTTTTGGTTACTTTTTTAAGAGGTGTGGCTGTTGTAGCACCATCAAAGCCATCTATTAAGCGCTCTTTATTCTCCTCGCTTACCGTCACCTGCTCAGAGACAGCCGCCCCGACCTCTAACTGCTGTTGATGAGGCATATCAGACTGACGGCCCAGCTTAGAAGCTGAATTAGACTGTGATTTAGACTGGCTCATGGTGCTCTCAACTTAACAATAATCAATAATAGAGTTGGCCCCAAGCTCTTAGTTAACGTCGATATCTGCTTAACCTTTATGGCAGGCAGTAGCAAAGATGCCGTGTAAAAATCGACTTTTAACACCATGAGCGCCGCCTGATCAGCAGCGTTCAATAGGACAAAAAACCAGTTAATGACTTACAATTAGCCATTACGCTGAGTTGAAAAGCGGTAACCGGTGCCGCGTACCGTTTGGATAAACTCAGCATAGTTATACGGTTCAAGCACTTTACGTAAGCGGCGGATATGCACATCAATGGTTCTGTCTTCGACATAGACGTTGCCACCCCATACTTGGTCTAACAGCTGGGTGCGGGTATAAGCCCGCTCTGGATGGCTCATAAAAAATGCCAATAGACGGTATTCGGTCGGACCAATTTCAAGCGGTGTACCATCGGCTGACAACCTTTGGCTGACTGGGTCTAGACTTAAGCCTTCAGCTTCAATAGGCTTGTCACCTGATAAGGCGCTGCTACGACGCAGTACTGCCTTAATCCGTGAGACCAGCTCGCGGGTGGAGAATGGCTTGGTGATATAATCATCTGCCCCCGCATCTAAGCCTTGTACTTTATTGTCTTCCTCGCCGCGCGCAGTCAGCATAATTATGGGGATCTCAGAGAGCAGTTCATCTTTTTTTAGACGGCGGCACAGATCGATACCGGATTGGTTACCCGGTAACATCCAATCTAATAAGATCATAGCTGGTCTATGGTCTACCACTTGACTGTGCGCTTCACTGACATCTTCGGCCTGCAGACACTCAAAGCCTGCCATTTCTAAGGTAGTGACGATCATCTCGCGAATGGCAGGCTCGTCTTCTACAACTAGTATGGTTTCGATATTCATCTGTTTACTGTCCTATTATTGGCATATCTAATGGCTTATTGGCCACGCACTACAAAGGTAGGCAAATATTACCGTTATATTACAACGTAAAATTATGACAGTTAGATGAAAAAAGTGTAACTGATGAGATTAAGCGCAACCTTGTATTTTATAAATGCCCTATATTAGGCGTTTTAAATAGACTGTATCATCATACTAATGTATCACCCTTTACATATCATGTGCTGCTAAAGACGTTGTTATTAACTTATCTCCAAAATAAAGTTTAAGGGCCCATCATTGTCTGCCTGAACCAGCATATTGGCACCAAACTCCCCAGTGGCGACCTTATCATGTTGCTGCTTGGCATAATCGATCATCTGCTTAAACAGCTCACTGGCCTGTGCAGGCGGCATTGCCCCACCAAAATCAGGGCGACGCCCCTTATCGGTCTTTGCCATCAACGTAAACTGCGACACCAGCAGCAAGCCACCCGCCACTTGCTGTACATTTTTATCCAGCTTACCGGCGTCATTATCAAATATTCGGTAACTCAAAATTTTATCAATCATCTTTTGGGCGCTCTTTAATGTATCTTCTGGACCCAAACCAATATAGGCCAATATACCCTGCTCAATTTGACCCACAATCTGATTGTCCACACGTACACTGGCGGCGCTGACTCGCTGTATTAAGGCTTTCATAATATCTGTTCCTGTATTTTACTGGCACTCTTTATTTATCTAATGGTTTGGCCGCTATGTTTTATAGTGATTTATAAGCGGCAGGTCTACTTACGGACGACCTTGCTTAATCTTGATTATGCTAAACTAGGTGCTCCTTCACTTTTAGTTTTTATCACTGGCAAGTTTATGTCATCTAAACCGGTGATGATCCCCCATTTTTATAGCTTACGATGATCTCTTTTATGAAAAACTTAATGAAAGCCTCTTTAAAAAAACAAGCCGAGCAGCTGCTCACTCGTGATGGCTTATTTACTGCAGCTCAGCACTTAGTGCCGCAGCAAAAACTCAGTGAAACGGCCGGACGTCTGGCTGCCAGCCAAAACCCTCTGGTCAAAAAAGCCTTTGTGCATACCTTTGCCAAAGCCTATGGCATTAGCTTAGAGGAATACGCGCGCAAGAACTTAGGCGATTTTAAAAGCTTCAATGACTTTTTTACCCGAGAGCTTGCGCAGGACGCCCGCCCCATTGATGACACCAAAGACGGTATTGTCTCTCCAGCAGACGGTATGATTTCACAGATTGGCCATATTCAGCAAGGCCAAATCTTGCAGGCTAAAGGCCGTGATTATTCGGTGAGCCATCTGTTAGCAGACACCGATAATAAGCACAGCAGCTACTATGAGGGCGGCAGCTTCGCTACGGTATACTTAGCACCTAGCAACTACCATAGAGTGCATATGCCGTTCGATGGCACCTTAGTTGAGACACGCTATGTACCTGGCAGCTTGTTCTCAGTAAACAATGTCACAGCCGCCAATGTTCCTGATTTGTTCGCCCGCAATGAGCGTTTGGTGTGTGTGTTTGATACTGAGTTTGGCCGTGCTGTGGTGGTGCTGGTTGGCGCTATGATTGTGGCGGGTATCGAGACAGTCGCCACGGGCAAAATTGATCGCAGCGACCGTATCCAAACTTTAGAGCACACGCTTAGCTTAAAAAAAGGCGATGAGCTGGGCCGCTTCTATTTGGGCTCAACCGCTATTGTGGTCATGCCAAAGTCTGCAGGCGTCAAGTGGGCACAAGACATGCAGCATGGTGCTGTAGTGCAGATGGGTCAGCTGTTGGGTGTGGCTGACAAAGCCTAACCACCTACGATGAGTCTATGCTTGACAATGTAAAGGTGCAGCGAATGCACCTTTATTTATCGCATTTTTTATTGATAACTAAGCGTCTAATAACCAGCCCTGCTTGGTCGCATAATCAAGCTGTAGCTCTATCCACTCATGGATAACTGGAAAACTGGTTGCTATAAATGCATGCATACCTGCCACTTGGGAGCGCTTCACCCCATGATCACGCCATGTTTTGCCTTGAGTATTTAGGTTTAATAAAAATGGCAATAAGCGATCTATTGCTTTTAATAACTGAGTCTCAGCACTGCTGCCACTCTCTTGCTCATCCCACACTTCAAGCAAGTTGCTGATGCCATTACCGCTATGTCCCTGCAAACGCACAATCCCTTCTCTCTCCTCAATATGTGCCTCACTGCGACTCTCAGCGTATAAAAACGTATCTCCGGCATCAATCTCACCCAAGTCATGCACCAAAGCCAGTTTTAACAGCTTCTCATAATTGACATCAAGCTGAAATAGCTCAGCGATAGACCAACACGCCATGGCCAAATGCCAAGAATGCTCAGCTGAGTTCTCAAAGCGAGTGGTCTGCGGCACATAGCTACGCCGATCCACGCGTTTTAAGGCATCAAGCTCTAACAAAAATTCAGTAATTTGGGTCATATCCAGCGCTTTATCGCGGTGTGTATTGGGCGGGGTGAGCGGCATAATAAACCTTATATTTTGATAGATAATGTGGGTATAGGCTAATCGAATACAGCGGCTTATACAAGACTGCGCTATGTGCTAAAGCATCTAATAACAGTCATAAAAAAATCCGTGATAAAGGGCATTATCACGGATGAGTTACAGCAAGGCGTAAAGCCTGGACAGTTTATTTAATTAACTGGCTAATGGCCTTAAACGTAGGGTCTTGGCTTGAACGACACAGCTCAAACAAAATGGCTTCGGTAGTGGTAACGACTGCGCCCGCTCTACGCATACGACGAATGGCTTGACGGCGGTCATAAGCATCACGCGAGCCTGTGGCATCCGCAATCACGACTGGCTGCATACCATTATCAAGCAAATCCAGCACTGTTTGTAGCACGCAAACATGGGTCTCTACCCCAAAGACCAGTACAGAAATACGGTTTTGCTGCGCCAAATAATTCCAAGTCTCATCATTGTCACACGCGCTAAAGGTGACTTTTTCGATAATTTTGGCCTTCGAAGTATCTAGCACCTCCATGATCTCAGGCAGCGTCTCACCCAGCCCTTTTTTGTATTGCTCATTGAGCACAATGGGGATGCCAAGTATTTGTAAGCCTTGAATAAGGGTAATGGTCTTTTTGATAATCTCTTCATGACGATAAATGTGCGGGGTAAGCTTTTGTTGCACATCAATGATCATTGCCTGAGTATTTTCGCGCATGATGCGATAAGTTTTATCAGTGGTGATGGTTTGTGACATAACACGCTCCTTGTGTCGGTTAATTTAACGCTCAAACTATTGGTTTTTATACGATTTATTTTTTATAGTTTGATTTTGGTAGCCGTTTTGGTAGCCATTTATCTGAAAAAATAAATTACAAATAAAAAGCTTTGGCCATTACTCAGTAAATAATATTGGGTCAGTAGCGACTAACCCGCCTTAACCTTACCACATGACCAGCAATAAATTAATATCCCTTACTTTGTTTTAAGTTAAGTATTGTTCTTTCATCTGCGGCAGCTACCGAGCATTACTTTTACTATCAGTGAGTAATAAAGCTTCATACTGAACCTAGGATTTAATCTTATACTTTATTGCTTTTTCGTAATTATTTAACCTGATAAGCCTAAAGTCTTAAATCGTTCAATTTTAAGGCAAGGTCGTTCTGCTGACCACATTTCAAAACCGACCTCCGGCCTTACTATATATATCCTGACTGCCGTTCTGCTTTTTTTGTACTTGGGGCAAATCGTTCTGTACTTTTCTTGCCGTGCTGCTCAATTTCCTGCTGGTTCACTGGTATTTTTTTAACGCTAAGACAAGTCCAATTTTGAGCTTATCTTATATCTAAGCAAGTTTTCCACGATGTTAAAAAAACTTTTAATCTGATTGATTTACGTATATATCAGATGGCTTATCAATTTTGACTAACATCGTAAGGGTAGCAATGTTTCCATTACACCCTTTTCAATACTGCATTTCAAATGCTAGCCAATTTCTTGATAAACACCAAAGTGGCAAAATAAATGCCCCACCAAAAAATAGCGGGGCATTCGTAATAGGTCGTAATATCGAAGTTAGAAGTTAGTCATCATAATCTCAAATGCAATATTAGCTACCTAACTAACCCCCTACCTTCTCAAGCACCAATTTAGGCAATTTACGTACAATGGCCTGTGTCTTCAAGCTGACGTTAATAACACGCAATAGTAGCTCAAGTGGGTAACGAGGGTTCTTCATAGTCTCAATAGCCCAGTCGTTTGCGTCATTGGTGATACCAGACTTCTTGTCAGTCTTGACACCCTGTCTTTCGATAATCCATTCAATAGCTGGCTTGCCGTTCACGACATAGTCATAAGCATCTTCTGGTATGTGCTCTATTGTGATGTGGCTGTTATAGACAATCTTAGTTGGATCGTCCTCATTCTTGCCAGTCTCTTCATTCTTACGTTTAGGATGCTTCATTTTGGTAACGTAGAACTTATCATCTTCTATCTTAGACTTCGCCCAGTTTTGACCATCAGCCAGCTTTAAGTTGGTCAGCTTACTTGCTAGCTTCACACCTTGGTACATATCGACGTTTTCATAGTTAATATGTAGGTCAGCTAGTTGGCGACCAGCTGTACTAAACGCTACAAATTCGTCATATTTCTGTACTCGTGGGATATTAGGTAGCTGTTTGGTTAAGTTTTCAGCATAGCGCTCACGGTAGTCTTCGCTATGCAATAATCCATAGATATAGTAGAACAAATCTTCTTTAGTGATACTGATATCAGCCTTCATTTGACTGCCATAGTAGTCTGTGAAATGAGCTAAGCCTTCATCAGTAATGGCATCTTTGCGACGATAGATAGGTTTGCCGTTATCGTCTTTGATAACATTTTCATCTGATGTTTCTGTAGATGAAGTTAAAGACAATTGGGGATTATTTTTTTCAGCATTATTTTCTATTTCCTCATATAAATATAATGGAAAGCCTTGTCCATTACTTAATAATTGAAAATCAGGAGTTTTATCAATCATTAAGGTTGAAAATGGTTTAGTTGTACCTGTTCCAACTAAATAAATCATCTCGTTTTTAGCAGAGCTCGTTGGATAGATTTGTTTAATGAGATGTAGCGTCCAATTTAGGTCTTTATTGCAATATAAGTACTCTTTACTAAAGGGTCTCCTTTCTGTTTTTACTATAGAAGAATGTTGAAACTCTAACTCAGAACCCCTAACAACTTTTGTTAACAAGTCGGATGTCCATTTAAATTTATTTAAGCTTAAGTCCAATGCATCTTTTCTATCATCTTCAGGCAATTTTGATAGTATATTTACCTGATGGTTATAAAAGTCTATTTGGTTTTGTACTTGTTTTTGAAGCTTCTTGTTAGAAGAGTTATACACCCAAGCATCTCTATTCGTTTTAATACCCATAGAGTAGGTTTCAAATAAACTAAGGTCTTTTGACTTTTTATTTCCCAAACTAATGTAACTATTGAAATTAGGATCTCTTTGATTAACCCAATCATTAAATTCATTAGGAATAATGGCTTCCCAAGCATTAAGCTTAGATATTCCATTAATATCTTTAAAATTTTGAACTATCTCAAGTTTTTGTTCTGTAGATAAATAATCACCAATATCATGGAACTTGATTTGCCCCATTTGTTTAGATTCAGGGTTCTTAACCAATACGGAAATAGCAATAGGCGCTCGACTTCCAGAGCCAAAGACTTTACCGCCTTCTTTACGGGAGCGCTCACCACTGGTACGTTGGTTACCGCGCAAGTGAAAAATATATAAACTACTAGGGCGTGTTGAACATTCATAATTTGAGCCAGATATAAGCGCAAGCGAGAGCGACTGTATTTTCATAACTCTGCTTGAGCTTATCAAATCTGGTGGCAACCGCCCTATACTGCTTTAACTTGGCAA
>NZ_CAJHBH010000008.1:0-82060 GCF_904846585.1 Psychrobacter sp. H7-1 | reverse complement strand
TTGATGGCTGACCAGGTGGATGGGTAGTCGTCTTTAGCTTCAATTAGCATACGGACGGCGCGCTCTTTCATTTCGGGGGTATAGTTTCGTGTTTTCATTGTCGTATTCTCTCAGATAAATGAGTCTCTGACAATCCCGGGGCGGTTCACCGCCCCAGTGGCGGTTTTTTTGTGCCTGCAATTCAGGAAGCAAAATCCTTTGTTTCTTAAAAAACACAAAATGATGTGAGCAAGCCGCCTTAAGGGCGGTTTTCATTTAGCCTTAAGTATTTTCTCAGCTAGCAAGGCATAAGTACGAATATTTTAATGCATTAATGCATTTATTTTCATTTCATACTTGCATTTAACTATGCATTATTGCATAATCGTTATACCAACAAAGACAAGCAATCAGACGATGATGCTAGTGACTATTTAAAAACATGGTTAAAGGCTAACAAATTACAGCCGATTCAAGTAGTCGGCTGTTGTGTGTTAACCATAAAGGAAAAAGAAATGGATGAAAATAAAAGAATTCTTATCCACCAAATGGCCCGGCAATTAATGCCAGTTGTTTATACGGAAACGATGCGTACTGCAAAGGAGAATGCATTATTTCAAAATGATGACTGGCCCACTGGTATCGCTACCGAAGCTTATCGAATGGCTCAGGCATTTGCAGACGTTTCAGATGCATGGGAAGCGAAGCATAGCTAGACATTCATGTTTAGCTAGACATTTTTTAGACATTAAAAAGCCCCTCACGACTCGAAATCAAAGGGGCTCCTAACACTAGGAGAGGAAATTATGACACAAGTCAGCATGCCAGCGCAACACATAAAAGCGCTGCTAAGCAAAACAGAAAATCAAGCGCACTTTTTCAGTGACAAACTCATTGTGACTTTAAGAGAGTCAAAACATTCTTCGATAACTCTTATTGGGTATATCGATACAAACAAGCACGTCATTGACATGGATGCAACGCTGATTGAGCAGCATTACAGCGGTGATGATCAACTATCGTTCATTAGTACTGATAAAGATGAATTAATTAGCTATCTGAATAATCAATTCTTTGAAGGGGCTTAATATGCAAACTCTGAAACTTTTACAGCGTGGTGATAGAACTAAGCCTACTATCTATAAATTAGGTGCTAATGAAACTTTATGCTTCTACCGTGATATGCAAGGCACTATCGAGATATGCGATACGCAAGGCTGCTTTATTCGCTCGTTAACCCGGTATGACTTATTAGACTGGGGTTACTCGCCAGCCAAATTAGCTGCTGGTAATGAAGTAGATCAATTTAGCGATGATGTTAGTGAGCCTCTTACAACGAAACTTGCCAGAACAGCAACGCAATTATTAGTTGTAGTCGTCGCAGCAATCGCTTTGGGCACTATAAGCAATATCACTGGCTGCACCACTTATGTTTTAAAGCAAGCTGATAAAGACATTGCCACAACAACTATAGCGCCAGTTGAAAACAGTCGCGAACAAGTGCGATTTAAGCAGGCTCAAACTCATGCCAATGAATATTTAGCAAAGCAGCGAATAACAAAGCTTAACAAACAAAATGGCAATAATTAATTATGTATGACAATTACCAGGCCCCACAGGCCGACTGGGAATGGCTGCAAATGTTAGAAGAGCAGCGAGAGCGCGAATCTAAGCAGCCGGACCACCAGCAAAACTTTAGGAGTGAAAACAATGGCGATAGTGACAATGATTCTAGGTAATTCAGGTGAGGGCAAATCCTACAGCCTAAAAAACCTTGACCCCAAGCTTGCCGGCTTAATTAACGTAATGAATAAGCCGCTCCCCTTTCGAGGCGGTAAAGACATCAAAAAAATAGCAACAGATAATCCTGATCAAATCTGTTCAATGCTTCCAAGGTTCAAAGCACCTATCATTGTGATTGACGACTTTCAGTACATCATGGGTAATGAGTATATCAAAGGCGCCAACCAACAGTATAAAGGCGATGCTGCCTTTCAGCGCTACAACGTATTGGCTTATAACGCATGGAATGTCATTAATACTGCAATTACTCAAGTTAGCAATAACACTCGTATCTACATACTAGCTCACGTCCAGGAAGAAAATGGCCGGACTAAAATTAAGACCATTGGGAAAATGCTTGATGATAAAATTGTCTTGGAAGGCATGGTAACAATGGTTTTACAAACAGCAGTACGTGAAGATGGCCACTTTTTCATGACTCAAAATAATGGGTTTAACACAGTCAAATCACCCGAGGGCATGTTTGTTAGCGATTTTATTCCAAATGATTTAAACGCCGTAGATGACGCAATTTGCGAATACTACGCTATCCCCAAAACAGGTTCCCTACTCGCTTAGATTCAATCACAACCACTGCAAACCACATAATTTAAGAGGATAAAACAATGCAAAATCAATGGGCTTTAGATAAATCAAAAGCAGCTAAAGTTGGTCAATCGGCCTATATTTCAGGCAATACCGCTGAGATATATCAAATACAAAGCGCCGCTTGGAAGGCCAATGCAAAACAAGATGGTAGCGAGACCTATTATTTGTCTCTTCATATCATCAACTCAGAGCGCAGTTCTGCTCATATAGATATTTACTATGGCAATAGCGCCGGCGAACATTGGAGTGGTGAAAACCTAATCCACGCGATGATGTTGTGTGCCAACGTGCCAGCCATTTCACAAGCTCAAGGCCAATACCAAGAGTATGACTTTGATGTTAAAAAAGACGTCACTAGAACTGGGTTTATAGCACCTGAACTTGCTGGTAAAAAAGTGGGAATGTTCTTAGCTGAAAATTACTACTTCAACAGTAATCAAGGCGAGGTTAAAAAAGGCGGCTTAAATCTTTTCAATGTTTTTGATGCCAAGACTAGACAATTACCAATCGAAAAGGCAAATAACCAGCCGGCCAATCCGGATGAGTTTAATCGAGTGCTAGAGGCTACGATTAAGTCTAGTGAAAAATCATTAGAAAAAGCGAATAGTCAGGCAGGTACTTCCAATAGCATGAATAATCAGTTCGTTCAGAACACTCAACAGCCGCTACCACAGCAAGGTCCTGTCACTTATAAGCGCCAAGTAGCACCTCAACAGGCTCAGCAACCAACGCAGCAACAAGGCTTTAACAACCAGATGACAGCAGCCGCAACGCCAGGGCCAAGTGATGATGATATCCCGTTTGCGCCATTTTTTGGTGGCTAATTTCGCAACCCCACCGACGGGTTAGTCGGTGCGTCAAGGCATGATTGGTGACGCTAAGCGACTGTTTTAGTTGGTGCGTTCGCTTAAAAGAACTACATGCAGCTAAGATCGAGCTACTCCGCCTTACTTGGTTAAGGGGTAAGGTTGTCTACAAGACGCTTGAGGCAAGGCCGATGCCAGTATCGAGAAACTGGCGCCTTATTTATTATCTTATTAGGGGTTAATAATGCTAATACAAACAAATTTATCAGCTGTTAAAGCCAACCAAGGTACACCAGTTGAAGTTATCGAAGAATGGCTAAGAGAAAATGCAAAGAACGAACAGCTTCCTGAAAACCTGGCGAAGGGTGATACGTATTTTAATAATACAAACACCAAGTATATTAAAGAGCGACAGGCCAAGAGCAAAAAGCAAGAACAAGACATACAAGCTGCGCTTATTAGTGCTGCTGGTAACGTGCCAAAGCCTACAAATAGAATGATTGATATCTCAGATGAATCATTTAAAGGGTTAAGAGGCCAGATTAAATCACGGCTTTTTAACGGCGAGCTCGTCAAAGTAAGTGATTATAAAAGCATGTATGCACCTTCTACAATGCGTGTCATCTTATCCAAAATCACTTCTGATTTAAAATCTCGTGGCTTTGAGGTTATCACAATCCAGACTGAGACTAAAAGTAATCTTGGCTGGATGCTAGAGACCGCTTTTAACGATATTTTTTTAACAAGAGATAATACTGAGGCTGTTCGTCGACTCCGTGAACCATTGCCTAAAAGTGTTTCCTCACGGGTAGCTTACCATCAAACCATCGAAGAGATCGCTCAAAGGCTGTTATCAGGTCAATTCGTACGGGTTGATGAGTACCTACCTCGGCATTCAAGAGTTGTGATTTTAAGAATGGTTGCTTTGGCTATCAAACAGGCGAAAGAATTAAAAGACGTGGTGTCTATCAACTATAAGCTTGGTAGAAAAGCTGGTTGGGTGCTCGAATCTGAGGTGCATAAAAAGCTCACCAAGGTAAATGACTACCCTCAAACTGAGGAGGCATAAATGAACCTAATTGCTAATCGTAGATTCGCTAATGCATCTGAATTCGAGTTAATAGCACTCGCATTAGATGAGGGTTATGACTCGCTAGCATATGCCCTTGCCTGCCGCTTAGAGCGCAACTTAAACCCTGAAGAGTCTGGACAACTCAGAAAATTGCAAGATGAAAACCATGATCTATCTCATGAGGTAGATGAACTAGAGTTTAGGGTTTGTGCGCTCGAACAAGAGCTTGCGAGTATGGCCAGCAACGAACAGCGCTTAAGAGAGCTAGTAAGTCGAGCCAGCCGAGCTGTTAACAGCAGCTTGGCTTTGTTTAAGGAGGACTGAGGTGACAAACGACCAAATTAAAGAAATTGCACTTAAAAGTGGTTTTAAACTCAAAGAGCAATCAGACGGTTCAATGGACTTAAACCCTTATGTTTATGATTTTGCTAGAGCGTTAATTAGCAGCGAATTTGACAAGGTCAGAGCAAACGCCTTGAAACTTATAAAAGATACTCCTGAAGCATCTCAGAACTTCAAAGAAGGCGCCTTCATGGTTATCTGTGAAATTAATAGGCTTGAGAATAGGCATATTGTCAGGCTATTAGAGGGATGGGAACTATGAGCAATTGGATTAACATTAAAGATAAGAAGCCCCGAGACGGGCAAAGATGCTTAGTGCTAGATGATTATGGCTATATGTATGTTAAACCATACATTGCAAAATATTCTGCTTTTGATGGACAAATTGCAGCGACAATAACCCACTGGCAAACATTACCTAAGCCGCCGAGGAGAGGTAGTGGTGAATAGATACAGATGCGAATCAGAAAAAAGCCGTTATTCAAATATTGGCCAGCAATGGGAAAAGGCCGTTTGGTTTAAGCGCACCATTAGCAAGTATGAACATGAAAAGGTGATGCTATTTCTTGGCAGTCGGTTTGCTTTTATGAGTGTATATAAGAACGGCATTGCTTTAGAGAGCGTGTTGCATCTAAGCGGAGATCAAATCGCTGAAATCATGGATAGCAGTACAACGGTTGCTGACGTGTTTGAGTATTGCAGAGAGCATTTCTGCAAGGACCTGGCACCGGTTAAGCGAAATGCTAAACCTGCAAAAGCAGATGACCAGTTGGATATGTTTGAGGCGATGGCATGACATATAAACACAAATCAAAGCCTGGCGTCACTTGTACCGTCTTAGAGGCAAGTGATGGCTATGTGATTTATCAATACGTGCATGATGGTTTGGTAACGACAAACAAAGCATGGGTCGATGACTTTTTAGAAGAATGGGAAATACTAAAATGAGCTTAGCTGGAAGCTAAAAAGTTCCAACTGAGGCACCAGTCAACACCCCTAAACAGGTTAATTGCATTTTTGCCATACACTTTGACGATGAAAACGACCCTCGTTATCAGGAAATTGTAAAACTTGTTCTTAATAAAGAGTCTTGGGATAACGGCAACTTGGTGACTGCACTGCATTGTGACAGCTTGGATAAGATGATTAACGTAATTGAAGGTAAATAATATGACAAATAAGGCAATTGATTTATTTTGGCATAACGACAGTAAGTCTCACAGCCCTTTTACTGAATATGAAATCAGGAAGAACGTGGAAACCGGTAAGTACCTATTTAAATACTGGAACTATAACGAGGTTACTCCAACTCATGAAAAAGTAGTTGAGCCACCGCAAACGGCAACTGGATTTACCAGCCTTAATGCTGCTAAAAATTGGGCACAAGGTCATTTTGAGGAGAAACTACAAAATTGGTGCAAAGCCCCAACTGAGCGTGAATTATTAACTAATAGCATACAAAGTCTTGTTAATGCATGCCACTCACGAGCGGCAGCAAATGGCTGGTGGACTGATCTATCAACTGGTGAACCTCTAACTCGCAACAAAGGTGAGATGATGATGCTAATAGTGAGTGAGATTGCTGAAGCAATGGAAGGTCACCGCAAGGGCTTAAAAGATGATCACTTGCCAGCCTACGGTATGGAAGATGTCGAATTTGCCGATGCCCTTATTCGTATATTTGATTATGCCGGTGGGCACAACCTGGAATTGGCCAGTGCTTTTGTTGATAAGCTTGATTATAACAACAATCGTGCTGATCATAAGATTGAGAACCGCAAGAAAGACGGCGGCAAGAAATATTAAGGCATATGCAAAGGAGTTGGTACTATGAGTGGAATTTACTATACTACGGCACAAATTAAAGAAATATTTTGCTGGGAATCTAATACAACAATTTATCGCAAAATGGAAAGCGGCTTTTTACCTGAGCCTGACTTGAAGGGCCGCCCTAATAAATGGCTAAAATCAAAGATTGATGATATTATTAGTAAGCAGTCAGTCTCAGCTGACAGCGAAGAAAATGAGGCTTAATGCCTCGTTTTCACCTTTAAATTAAGGTGACTTTTTGTAATTACGGTATTAAACGCGGTATTTTCTTTTATCAAATCGCCACATCTCTTTTATATCAATGGTTAAAAGCTTTAATTCGAGTCCTCGTGGGCACACCAAACATTGTATTTCAAACTTACCTCGCATTACCTCAAGCCTAGCACCTTTAAAGCTTCTACACTTAAAAAATTACTTACCATTACCTGCCAGCATCTAAGCATCGTTAAACCATCTGCACCAGTTGGCATCTATAAATCCTTTAAACAAATTCTTGACTCTACATGTAAGCCCGAAGTATCGCTAAACGATATATTGGTGAAAAATCCAACACTTGTCTAACAAGCATGGTGTCTCGTTAAACACCATGCTCTCTTAACTATACTTTCTGAATCATGTTCTATGAATCATGCTCTTTGAATCACGATAAGCATTAAAATGTATAGTTTAGTTTTCCAGAAAGTGTCAACGGCTTACCATAATTGATTTGACCAAAACCGAACCCCGTATTACTCAGGTATTCTTCATCAAATAGGTTTTCTACATTGAGTTGCGCCTCCAAACTGTCTGTAATGTTGTAACGCGCCATAATATCTACTAAAGTCACGTTATTCTGCTCATACTTCTCCAACGTCTGCGTTGCTGGATTGGTCAGTAAGGTGTGGCGTTCATCTGACCAATTAATACCGCCGCCTACCGTTAAGCCGGGTATCCATGAAGACATGTCATAAGTGGTGAACAGTTTGAATACTCTGTCTGGAAACTGCGGATTAACTCTATCGTCATTATCATCTTTTGCGATAAACTGGGTAAAACCAATACTGGTTTGCCAATCAGGATTAATACGCCCCGTCACCTCGATGTCTACCCCCTTGCTGGTTGCGCTATCTGCTTCTATATAAGCTTGCTGCGGCGGATCTGTATTAATAATGGTTGTGCCCGCCACTGGCTGTGCTAAATTATCTTGCTTAATACGAAACACACTAAGTTGACCTTGTAGCGTGCCCGTCACGTTACTGCTTTTAATACCCAACTCATAGTTGTCGCCATCAACTGGGTCAAGCAAATTGTTATTAACATCCCGCTCTATTTGTGGATCAAAAATGCTGGTATAACTGGCAAATAGCGTGTGGTTATCATTGACGTCATAGGTGGCGCCTACATATGGCACCCATTTATCATCGTGTGACACATCAATATCCACGCCTGAATCAAAACCTTCACTGTCATAATCGGTTACTCGTGTACCCAGCACCAACGCTAACGGGTCTGTGAGTTGGAAACGACCCGAGGCAAATAGACTCTTCTCTTTAGTATCAACATCAGCGGTAGTTCTTTTATCACTCCAAACGGGTTCTGGATAATCGCCATTCCAAGTATAAAAGTTTATCGGCTCATAATTAGGCGTCGCGGTATGAGCATAACTCTTTAGCTCATTTTTGTTATAGCTGCCGCCAAATTGTACTGTATGGGTTTGACCAAAGGCATCAAAAACACCATTTACAGTGGCTTTCCAGTTATCTTGATTACGGTCGCCACCAGAGTAACTATTGTAAGTAGCTGCACCCATGCCTGTTTCTCTGTCGATCGTATTGCTTAGTAAATAAAGCAGTTTGTCATCTGCTTCATTTTCACTACGACTGCCTTGCAACATAAACTGCCAATCAGGGGTAATATCGTAATTTAATGTACCAAAATACGTGCGATTTTTATTGTCCCATTCTACCCAGTCTACACTGCTATTTCGGTCTACATCCCAAGACGTTTTTCCGCCATCTGAGTAGTATGCAGGCAATCCGCCCCACATGCCCGAATCTATCTTGGTATCTTGTTGCGATGCCCCTATACTAAGTGTGGCTTTGTCGCCTATATCAGCATCGACCACACCATATAATAGACCTATCTGTTTTTCTTCACGATCAATAAAAGTATCACCATCTTTATACTGTGCGATAAAACGCCCTCTTATGTCGCCCCCTTTTATTAATGGCGTACTGGCATCAAGCATTGCGCCATATTGACCATGATGATCACCTTCAACACGAATCATGGCTTCAGGGTTACGGCTATTGGCACGTTTACGAATCAGATTAATAGACGCTGAAGGCTCACCTGAGCCACTGGTTAATCCTGTTGCGCCGCGCACCACTTCGACACGGTCAAAAATAGCAGTACTGGTAAAGTCTTCGCCCTTTGTCCAAATACCATTAAAATCAACATCTTGACCGTCAATTTGATATTGGGTGATATCAAAACCCCGTGCAGACGACATGGTACGCCCACCGTCAAAGGTCAGCAGGCTAACCCCTGGCGTGTGCCGTAATACATCGGCAACATCTTCTAGGTCTTGATCTTCAATCTGCTGATGGGTAATGGTCGTGACCGATTGCGGAGTATATTGGGGAGACAAAGCCAAACCCGTTGCAGTTGATGCATTCTCAAAAACGTAACTATCACTGTCTTCACTAATATCGTTGTTAGAGGCTACCACTTTTATAGTATCTAGCATGACAGTGGGTGCGGCCGCCCGATGTATTCGTTCATTCGCCTGATATGTCGATGTTGTCGTAGCATTTTCTACTGTATTGTCTGTTTCTGCATTATTTATTTCTACTGCACTGGCTATTGATGGCAGTGTACCTAGCATCGCTGCCGCCACACAAACGGATAAGAAACGGGGTGATGTCAATGTTATGGGACGTGCAATTTGACTCATTACGTGTATAACGTTACTCAACCTGTTGTACTCCATGACATTGATTGCACTGCTGGCCTGCTTAAATAACTTGATAAATTTCTCCATAAAATAAGACTGATAATTGTCTAAAATGCTATTCATTATTATTTAGTTACTATAATGTATTGATTATGATACTAAATATTAACTAACAATAACACAAATGATAATTATTTTCATTTAAAGCATGATTTATTTGTTAGAAATATTTATATTAAAGAAAAATCGTTATTTGAGCCCATCCTAGACTCTGTGTCATACAATAGAATCGCTTATACTATAACGAATTCACTCTCTTGATAGACTCCTCCTGGGTACACCATCTTAAGTGCTGTTACCCTCTGTCAATACTTGATAATTTCTAATAAATACCTATATAACCATAAACCTATGTGATAAAAACACAACAAGAGAGAATTAAATTATGCCAAACAAAACAAGAACAATTACCGAGGCTTTATCAGCACACAAAGCCATCGATGACGGGGACATGCTGTTATGGCGTGCGCTGCCTCAGCGTGATCGATTGTCTATTGGGCCCTATGTGTTCGTTGATCATTACAAACACCAAAGCATGCGTGGTATTGGGGATAAACCACACCCACATGCTGGGATTGAGGTCATTAGCTACCTATTTGAAGGCGGCGTTGCTCACCGTGACAGCAAAGGCCTAAAAGGTGAGTTAAACGCACTCGACGCCCAATACATTAATGCAGGACGCGGTATGATCCATGCTGAACAGCCAACCAGTGGTCGTCATGGGCTACAGTTATGGACAAGCCTGCCCGCTGACAAAAAACTGATGGAACCCAGCTATCAAGACTATCATAGCGATAAAATCCCTGAGTTTAACAAAGACCAAGCCACCATCCGCGTTATTGCAGGTCATTTAGAAGGTCATAACGGGCCTGTTCAGACCCAAACGACCAACTTATTAGCGCATGTTCGCCTACCAGCGAATCAAAGCGTTACTTTGAATGTGGATGAAAAAAGTGCCGAAGAGCTTGGGATTTATGTGGTGATCGGTCAATTGGCTTTACCTGACGGCAGCAAACTTGGTTCAGAATCTATCGCCGTTTTATCTACGGGTAACAGCGTCACGTTGACAGCCAGTGATGTCGATGTTGAGTTGGTGCTACTAGGCGGCGAGAGCATCAAAGACAACCTTATTTTTGATGGTCCGTTTGTGATGGATACCGAAGAGCGTATCGCACAAGCTTATGAAGACTATCACAGCGGCAAAATGGGTCAGCTCGTATAACCGGTTTATGATCGTCTGTCGTTATGGCACACCTGCTGTACCGACAGACTTAGACTAAAAGATAGACTATTATAAGTGGCTGATTATAATGGTCTATTTTAGATTTTATAGACTGATTTTAGGTGGTTTCTCTAAGGTATGCTACATGCCTTTTTTTGAATATTACCGAAATATTCATAAGTGTTTGAGGCAGTAGTGTTTGAGGTAGTATAACTATGAAAAAAGTCAACGTGTTAGGGACATCGGGTTCAGGGAAATATATCATGACAGACCTTGCCAACATTACGCCTCAAAGCGCTCGAACCCTCATTAAAGAAGGCAAGCTCAATCAGCCCACATCTGGGTTGTGTAAAGGTCATGTTCAGGCCAATCTGGTTATCGTCCCTAAAGCCCTTGCCTATGACTTCTTATTATTCGCTCAGCGCAACCCAAAACCCTGCCCCATCTTAGATGTGACCGACATCGGTAGCCCAGAGCCCAAGTTTATGGCAAAAGGTGCCGACCTTCGCTATGACTTAGCAAGATATCGTATTTACAAACAGGGTGAGCTGGTCGATGAGGTATCAAATTTAGAGAGTTATTGGCAGGATGATTTGGTCGGCTTCTTGTTGGGCTGTAGCTTCTCATTTGAATCAGCGTTAATCAATGCGTCTATCCCCATCCGTCATATCGAAGACAATCACAATGTACCGATGTACATTACCAATATAGATACCGTACCAGCCGGCGCATTTAGCGGAAAAATGGTGGTCAGTATGCGCCCCATTCCCTATCATCAAGTTACTCGGGCGGTGCAAGCGACGTCACGCTTTCCGCAAGTTCACGGTGCGCCGGTACATATTGGTGATCCAAGCCTAATCGGTATTGATGATATTAACACCCCTGACTTTGGTGACGCCTCTCGCATTGGAAAAGGCGAAGTGCCTGTGTTCTGGGCGTGTGGTGTCACTCCACAAAACATTGCAATGACATCAAAGCCTGAGCTGATGATCACCCATGCACCAGGTTATATGTTTATTTGTGATCCAAAAGATGAAGATTTGGCGGTATTGTAAAATTGAGTGCTGAAACTGATATCCTAATCGCCGCAAATTATGTCAATGTAACCACATATTTAGCTTAACCTTTTGAGCCACTTGAGCCACTACAGTATCGCGACTTAAAACACCAAAACATCATAAAAAATGCCAGTCAGTTGTAACTGACTGGCATAACTTAAAGTGAAAACGTTTTTTACAGTGAGGTTGTTTGGGGTTAGATTACGTTGATACCTTGTTCGATATAAACTGTGTAATCATTACCATTACTATTAGTCCAAACATCATAAGTTACGCCATCTTGAGTCAAGTCCCCAGTATCTGACCAAGTACCGCCACCATTAGCTAATGTTTCACTGGTACTTGTACCTGCCTGGCGACCAATATTAACCCTATCACTACTATCACCTTGAATAAATAAATCATTAGTCAGAGCATCACGATTAACATCATTTAAGATTCTACCGAAACCATTTAAGTTAATATTCTCAATATTAATTAAATCATCTAATGAGATAGACTCACCTGAACCAGTAATATTGAAGGTGTCATTACCAGCGCCACCATCTACCCTGCCATCCATTCTAGCAGCAGCATTCATAACATCATCGCCCGCTCCTAAATTAATATTATCTACTGTACTCAGAATGGCGCCGTTAAAGGTAAGCGTATCATTACCGCTGCCCGCTAATATGGTCGGCTGATCCGATAAATTACCTCCAACTACCAGAGTATCATCACCTTCTCCAAGATCAATACGTGAGTTTTGACCAGCTAGGACACCCTCAATAGTAACAGTATCATTGCCTGTACCCGTTAAGATTTGAGCAGCATTAGACATACCACCTGCAATATTTACCGTATCTGCTTCTGCACCAGTAGAGATGTTAGCACTGTCTAACACATTACCACCAACTGTAATCGTATCAACACCTGAACCTGTATCAATATCAGCATTATTAGTAATACCAACCTCAACGGTTATAATGTTGGTTCCATCACCTAGATTTATAGTAGCGTTCAAGATAGTATCGCCTACAGTAAGAGTATCATTACCCGTTCCTGTCGTAATGAAAGAACCACTCCTAACATTATTATTAACTGATACAGTGTTATCTCCATTACCTAAGTTAAGCGTGGTATTTTGAAGAGATCCAGCGGTACTTGAAGTATTAGTGATAACGACAACATCGTTGTTATCACCTGTATAAATGAAGCTATCATCAATATCATTACCAACTAGTATTTGATTCACACCATTACCAAGCCGTACGGTACTATTAGCTATACCACCACGCGTCAGAATTGTATCATCCCCGTTTGTAAAGGTAATAGTTGACGCATTAATTGAATTAACACTATCTGAATTAATATCAATTAAATTATTTCCATCTCCTTCAGCCGTAATTGCAATAGTTGAGATAGCTAAACCATTATTATCGGGAGTCAATATTTGGTTATCACCTGTACCTAAGTTTAATTCGGTAGCCGAACCTGCACCTACCAAGCCATCCCCAACGTAAGAGTCATTACCCGTTCCCATATTGACAATTACATTAGCATTTAGGTTACCCTCAACATTTAATACATCATCACCGCCAGCTAAATTAATCGTAAAGTTATTAGAAGCACCTGCTCCGATTGTACCTATCTCACCAGCTACATAGATGATTTGACGATCATCGTCAAAGTTGGTCGTAAATTGAGCGGTTCCATCTGATAATGTATTTTCTGCGCCGCGCGGACGATCCAGAGGGTTTAGATCTATATCTATTCCACCCTCATTTAAGTAGTAATCAAAATAATAAATTTTCATCGGATCATTAGGATCAGTGGCATTACCCGCTTGATCGACAAATCCTAACGGTAAGAAATCATCATAAACTTCATTACCATTACTATCCGTTCTAGGCGTCGCATTAGTTTCATCTAACCCCACATAGTTGTCAACGTCATTGATAGCGAGATAAGCTCGAGCATCATCTCCTGTCAAAGTTAATGACCAGTTGCCATTAGCATCCACTAATGTGCTAGTAATAATGCCATTACCAGCGGGGCCGCCAGTAGGATTAAACACGTATTCACCTGATACATTCGTATAGCTATAAGCCACTACCGTACCTTGTTCAGCATTGACACCAGAGATAGTCAAGACTGGGTTCTGTGTAGTTCCACCTTGAACAACATCAGAAACAAGTAACGCTTCTTCAATCGTATCCAACTCAAAACTAGTCGCTTCTGTACTATCCAACCTTGTATCAACTTCAGTCGTTGTGATAGACGTTTCATCATCAATATTAACGATACGCGCTTCATATTGATACGTCGTACCATAGGTTTCTGGTAAGGCTCTTTCTGTATAATCAAAGCTGGTTAGTGTGCTATCTGTGCTTTCAAATACGGTTTGCACACCACTGACTTCGTTAACCTCAGTTATGTTTCCTTGATCATCAATCACCTGATTCGTCACAAAAGTAGTGCGTATAATTTGTAGCGTTTGATAACCAGATACTAATGGATTATCAATCGTAACGGTCATAGTAGGCGTTGTGTCATTGGTCAATTCTTGCTGACTTGGTGATTCATTGTCAGAATCCGCTACAATCCCTCCTGAATAAACATAGTCATCGCCATAATTTGAGCTGGCTACACCAGAGATATTTGTTGCCGTATTGGGTAATGTACCTGGTAGTTCAATACCTGCGTTCACATTGTCCGTAACTGTAATATTCGTTATTTCGGCCAACGGCACAATATTTACTGTAAATTCCTGAGGTACAGGCGTACTACCATCTTCATTGCCGTCTTCGACAGTGACACTAAAGCTAGCTTGATTATTTGCATCGGTCACATTGCTACCATCATGTTGGAATACCACTTGGCCTGCATTTAACTGCGCAGGAGTAAAGGTAGTCGCTTCAACCCCATCGACCAAGATACTGCCATTAGTGACATTGGTTACAAAGAAGCTTACACCTGTGGCATCATCATCTACATCTGTATAGCCTAAATCATTAGACGTAATGACTGTGGCATAGTTTTCGATAACTGTTGCTGTGTAGTCGCCTGTTAAAGTAGGTGGCTCATTGACCCCCTCACCATTAATAGTAATAGTAATCGTACCGGTATCTGTGCCATCAAAACTGGTAACAGTAAGGGTATCTGTTAGTGTCTCTCCTTCAGTAAGCACTTGTACAGCGTCCAATGAGTTATTCAACGTATAAGTCCACGTGCCGTCTGCATTTACGGTAAACGTACCATATCCATTATCTCCCGTTACATTTTGCTGAGAAACAACTTCGTCTTCACCTGTGTCTGGATCTATCACGCCAGAGGCTGGACGTACCGTGCCAGAAGCCTCAAGTGCAGTATCTTCAGTGACTTCTCCTGTAGCATTATCGACTGTGGCTATATCGTTCACCGCCGTTACATTAACTGTAACAGTATAGGTATTTTGAGCACCTGCTGGCTCAGTAATTGAATACGTGAAACTATCAGCACCGTTAAAGTTAAGGCTTGGCGTATAGGTGTATGTGCCATCATCTAAAATAGCGACTGTACCATTAGTTGGCTGGTCTCCAACTGCATAGGTGATAGGGTCATCATCAACATCACTAGCCTCAGGCAATGTACCTGTCGCTACTGTGTCTTCAGTCGCTCCAATAACAACATCTACAGCGACAGGCGCATCGTTTTCAGGGCTGACATCCACCGTTACGGTATAAGTATTACTATCGGTGCCATCACTTACCGTATAAGTAAAACTATCTTCGCCGTTAAAGTTCTCATTTGGCGTATAAGTATATGTACCATCATCTAAAATAGCGACTGTACCATTAGTTGGCTGTGTACCTACGACGTATGTAATAGGATCATTTTGTATATCAGTAGCTTCTGGTAAAGTTCCTGTAGCCATACTATCTTCAGTAGCATGAATAGTCACATTGCTTGCTATCGGCGCATCGTTAACGTTATCAACCGTTGTTGATGCTCTACCTGTGGTTACAGGACTATCAAGCGTGCCATCAGTCGCCTTTACTTTTAGCACAGCTAGCGTTTCACCAGCGTTCACTTTATCAGCGCCCGCTGCCGTTAGCGTGATCACGCCCGTTGTTGGGTCAATCGCGTAGTCACCTGTTGATGCATCATCTAATACGTAGGTTACAGTGTCACCCTCATTTGGATCAGTCGATCCTGAGGCTGTCGCAACCTTAGTTCCTGCAACTGCTGAACCTTGCTCAAGCTCTGCTGGTGTAGAAATCGTTGGTGCTGTTGGTGCATCGTTAACGTTATCAACCGTTGTTGATGCTCTACCTGTGGTTACAGGACTATCAAGCGTGCCATCAGTCGCCTTTACTTTTAGCACAGCTAGCGTTTCACCAGCGTTCACTTTATCAGCGCCCGCTGCCGTTAGCGTGATCACGCCCGTTGTTGGGTCAATCGCGTAGTCACCTGTTGATGCATCATCTAATACGTAGGTTACAGTGTCACCCTCATTTGGATCAGTCGATCCTGATGCTGTGGCGATCTCTGTACCTTCAACTGCTGAACCTTGCTCAAGCTCTGCTGGTGTAGAAATCGTTGGTGCCGTTGGTGCATCGTTATCGGCATCGGTAACCGCAGGCACAGCAACTTCGTTCACCTCATTAACACGGGCCTGGAAGTCATTTCTTTCTTCACTTGCTGGCAGATTCGTCACTGCATCTTGTGCCGCTTGTTTGGCTTCAATCACCTCATCGTTGGCCGCTACAATCGCCGCTTTTTCTTTAGGGGTGATCAGGCCATCTTCATTGGCTTTATCAAGCTCTGCTTGTGCGGCATCCTCTGCAGCTTCTGCTTTAGCAATAAGATCACGAGCAATCATGACATCATCAGGCTCTGTCACTGGAGGGACACTTGATCCGCCACTACCACCATTATTGGATAAGGCAGCACCGACAATACCGATACCTGCCAAACCAACAAGCCAAGGCATGGCATTAAAACCTTCTACATCACCCGCACTTACCCACCAAGGCGTAACTTGATGTTCACCACCTAATGCCTGGCCCTCGATATTTCCAGATTCTAATTCAGTAACGTAATCTGCCACTTCACCAGAATCTGGAATGTAGTAATAATAGCCCCCATCTTCTGCTAAGCCGATTAACGCACTTTGAGGATAGTCATAAAAGCCCTCAATGATTAAGTCACTACTTTCACCGTCATCCTCCATAGAAACATGAAGATCATCACCCACACGTTTGGTCACAATGTGATTAGGGGCACGGCCCATTGCTTTATCAAATAATTCATAATTGGCATTTTGTACAGCACGAATGACTGTGGGCTTGCCATCTTGAGTGATGATGTTATGTTCAGCGATAGTTTGTGTGGCATTGTTTACTTTTACGATAATATTTTTCATGCTTTTCCTAATAGGTATTAAATAGTTCTTCTAGATGTTAAATTGTTTTAAATTAAGACGGTCAATAAAGTAAGTGGTTAATAAACTACTGACTAATGATGGCAACGACCCGGCGATTCTCTTGGCGACCTTGCTCTGTATCATTAGTTGCAACAGGACGTGACTCACCATAGCCTTGAGCCATCAAGCGCTGACTACTGATCCCATATTGATTAACCATTTTGTCTTTGACCGCTTGAGCACGCTGCTCAGACAGTCTCTGATTATAAGCGGCATTGCCTTTACTATCCGTGTGCCCTTCTAACACAGCAGTAACCTCAGGATGTTGTCTCATAAAATCAACAACTGCTTCTATTTTTCGAGAATAAGAGGATCGAATATTGGCGCTGTCAAAATCAAACAGGACATCAAGCTTAATGGGTTGATTGACAACAATGGGTTCTGGCGAGATATCTGTAGGTGTTGGTGCAGGCTGAGCAACTGGCTGACAATTGTTTTGTACCACGCGGCTAATTTGGTGGGTTTGTTCCGGTAGGTTTTGTAGCATAGAGATTGCGGTTGCATCATCTATTGGTTGAGCGATAGGTAGGCTGGTTCGTTGATCAATAATGACTTGATAATAATAAGTTTTCTTGGGCTGTAAGGTTTCAATTGAAGCGGTATTATTTAAATAATTGGTTTTGCTACGAGTTATTTCTGTACTCAAATTATGACGCCCAGTGCACACAATAGACTGTGAGTATTGACCAGGCTGCAAGCTTGTCTGAAAACGATCATCAATACCGATATTAATGCTACCTTGGTAATCTTCTCTTAGATTTACTACGTCATCAACCTGACGAAAAACCACAATTCGGCTTTGATAACGGCTTAAGTCTGAATTATTAGGCACACTAAAAAGATCGCCCTTTTTCTCCCAATGCACATTATTAATATAGCGACTGCTACTATTATTAGCACTATTCACTGCCGATGTTGTGTCATGTGAATTGAAGTTAGGGAAGGTTTGACAGCCACTTAACGTAATCGCTGCGAATAAAGAAGACAGTACCAGGGGGTTTAGATTCATTTATTTTTCTCTATGAATGGAGTAATAAAAAGGTGATGTTGATGATATTAGAGTTATATTGACAGTCGCTTAATCAGCTGTTGTTTAGCGGCTAGAAAGATGAGTTAACAAGCTCGATTGAATTTATTATAGAAAATACGCGGTTATTCAAAATGAATGACACAATATAAAATCTGTCAAAAACAAGAGGCATTGAAAAAAATCAGAATCCACTGGCTTACTTAAGCCTTCTAGCAAACATATTAAAGTTGAAGGTAACCTAAATATTGGCTCTACTTTTAGTTATATAATTGTATAATACTAAAATAATCTATGATTACAATATTTTATTAGCATTCATAAGCAAAATTAAACATATATCTTATACTTTAAAAGAATTGAAACTTTTTAGAAAAATAACATTACTTAAAAAAACATTATAAAAACTATATAGAATTAATTAAAAAAAGCATCGCAGATAATAAAACTACAGAAAATTATAAGAAAAATTACATGGCACTATTGCCTGAATTAAGAGATATAGGCAAGGTAATGACCATGCATATTTAACGTTAATTATGAAAAATTGACCAAACTACTTAGGCAATTGAGCACTTTAATCTACTGATCCTTAACGGGTAATTTAAATATCTACTTTAGATAGTTTTTATGAATACAGCAGGACTTTATATCAATTTACGATAAAAAAAGCCTTCCAAGCTCGTATAATAAGCTTGAAAGGCTCTTGTGCCTATCTTATACCTATTAAACCATGCCGCTGACTAACGCAGCTCATCCACCACAGCAAGCATAGCGACTAATGACGCCTCACCCAGTTTAATTGAGCGCTCAGGCGACCAGCCAACCCGCTCATCTGGTGAATTGGCATTGTCTTTAAACGGCATCTCAAGCGTATTGGCCAAGCAATCAAAACGCTCAGCGACTGCATTGGTCGCTACCGTCATATTGGCTTCACCCGGTGCATCAATCTCATAGCCATATTCAGTTTGGAAGTCAGCACTGGCAAGGGTCAACACCTCAGAGAATTTATCACGAAGATTTGCCAATCGCTCACTATAGCTTGGTGTCCCTTGCGAGCCTGCTAAGAAGACGTAAGGCAGCGCTTCATCGCCATGCACATCATAAAATAGATCTACGCCGGTCTTATCCATTTTGTTGAGCACATAATACACTTCAGGGCTTCTCTCCAGACTTGGGCTTTCCCACTCACGGTTTAAATTTGTACCTACTGCATTGGTGCGCAGGTGTCCACGCACACTGCCATCTGGGTTCATGTTTGGTACGATATAGAAGTTGGCCTTGTCAAGCAAACGTCTGCCGGTGGTGTTGTCACTGTCTAATAGACTATAAAGCAAACCTTCCATCAGCCACTCAGCCATGGTCTCACCCGGATGCTGGCGAGCGATAATCCATATATTACGCTTCTCTACCAAGCCATCCTCATCACTACTGACTTTGACCAAGGTTAAATCCCGCTTATCAAGGGTCTCACCCAGATGCTCTAAAGTGACCAAAGGATGAGTCTGAACCGCTGCCAATAAGTCTTGATGGCGCTCATAGCTATATGGCGCAAAATAGGCAATTTGGATGCTTTCACACTCAAGCTCAACATCAATGGTCAGTTTGCCCTCTTTATAAGTAGTCGGTAGACGGAACCAATATTGACGGTCATAAGAAGCGACCGCTTGATAACCCTCCCAGCCCTCGACATACGAGGACTCGCCAGCATTAACAATATTAAGTACATACTGCTCACCGATGTCACCGGTCAGACGAAAATTAAACCACTGAAAAAACTCATCGCCAACATCTGGACGAATAGCCAGTTCAATATTTTTAGGATTGTCGGCATTTAAAACCTCAATATTACCGGCATCGAAATTGGCAGAAATATGCATAATAGGGTCCTTGATTGGAGGGTATACAATAAATGGTCATCATAAAAACAGCAAAATCTGTTAGTAATATAAGAGTGTAACACTGCGCCTAGCTATGGCTCAATATGCTTAAAAATGCTATAGTTATCCTCTTGTTTATTGATTTACTTGGTATAAACAAGCCACTTCTTTTGAGCGCAATACGCTATATAGCGTAGCTTCGCCACATCCTCTCTATTTTAATCAGCTAATCAGGTCATTTATGGCGTTTGTACATCTTGGTATTCACAGCGAATTTTCTATTACGGACTCTATTATCCGTATCAAACCTATGGTCAAAGCGGCCGCTGCTGATGGACAGATGGCACTGGCGTTGACAGATTTATCGAATTTGTATGCCACTGTTAAATTCTATCGTGCCTGCCTAGATGCGGCGATAAAGCCCATTATTGGTGCTGAGATTATTCTTGATGATGAACATACTCGTTTAACCTTGCTTGCCATGAATAACGAGGGTTATCAAAGCATTACCCGTATTGTCTCGCTAGGCTTTACTGATGGCCGCATGAATCCTGATAACCGAGGAACACCTATTGTCAATAAAGCGCATTTGCTAGATAACAGCGCTGGGGTTATTGTACTATTCACCGAAAAATCTGATGTGGGCCAAGCTTTATTAGGCGCAAACCCAGAGCGCGGACATCAATTGATTAGCGAGTATCAAGCAGTATTTGGTGATCGCCTGTATTTTGCGATAAAGCGCACCAAACGGGCTTTGGAAGATACTTTTATTGAACAGGCCATTTTGGCAGGTCAGCGTCATGGTATTGCCACAGTGGCCCATAATGACGTGCGCTTTTTGGAAGAAGAGGACTTTGATGCTCACGAAGCTCGAGTGTGTATTGCCTCCTCCCATGTATTAGCTGATCCCAATAGGCCACACGACTACTCAAGTGAACAGTATCTAAAGACTCAAGCCCAAATGACTGAGCTATTTTCCGATATCCCTCAGGTGGTTCAAAACACGGTCATTCTAGCGCAGCGCTGTAACGTTACTTTGACACTGGGCATAAACGTATTGCCTGAATTTCCAGTACCAGAAGGTGAGACCATTGAGTCTTTCTTCAGAGCTGAGTCGCAGCGCGGACTGGAGGCACGTTTGGATAAGTTATATCCAGTAAGCGAGCGTGATGAGACGTGGCCTGAGATTCGCAGACCCTATGATGAGCGCTTGGAGCATGAGCTTAATATTATCTTGGAGATGGGATTTCCGGGCTACTTCTTAATCGTTATGGACTTTATTCGCTGGGCCAAGGCCAATGGCGTGCCTGTCGGTCCAGGGCGTGGTTCGGGCGCCGGCTCGTTAGTGGCCTACGCCTTGAACATCACCGACCTTGATCCGCTGCATTATGATCTGCTGTTTGAGCGCTTCTTAAACCCCGAGCGTGTGTCCATGCCTGACTTTGATATCGACTTTTGTATTGAAGGGCGTGACCGCGTCATTGAATACGTGGCCAGTCAATATGGCCGTGAGGCGGTGTCGCAGATTATCACCTTTGGTACCATGGCGGCTAAAGCTGTGGTGCGAGACGTGGCTCGTGTCCAAAGTAAATCTTATGGCTTGGCTGATAAAATCTCCAAGCTTATTCCAAAGACGCCCGGTATCTCTTTAAAAGACGCCCTACTCGAGGAGCCTCAGCTTAAGGATTTGCTGTCTAATCCGGACAACATGGACTATGAAGATGCCAATGAAATCTGGGAGATGGCCATTAAGCTTGAGGGCATCACTCGTAACGTCGGTAAGCATGCCGGTGGGGTACTAATCGCCCCGAACAAAATCACCGACTTTAGTGCGATTTATTGTGATGAAGAAGGTCACCGGGTTAGCCAATTCGACAAGGATGACGTAGAGTCTGTCGGCCTAGTTAAGTTCGACTTCTTAGGTCTACGCAACCTAACGGTTATCAATGCCGCTGTCAAAAACATCAACGAGCGCCGTGCTCGTGAGAATAAGCCCGCTTTAGAGCTTGAAGACTTACCGCTTGATGATACAAATGCCTATAAGCTGCTACAAGACGCCAAAACCACAGCGGTGTTCCAGCTAGAGAGCTCGGGTATGAAAAAATACCTGGCCAAGCTGCAACCGACCAACATCGAAGACGTTATCGCCATGTGTGCGTTGTATCGCCCCGGCCCATTAGACGCTGGCATGGTAGAGATGTATATTGACCGCAAACATGGGCGTGAAGAGGTGGTGTATGATCACCCAAACCTTGAGCCGATTTTAGAAAACACCAATGGGGTTATTGTCTACCAAGAGCAGGTAATGCAAATCTCACAGGTCATGGCTGGCTATAGCTTAGGCGGCGCTGACATGCTGCGCCGTGCCATGGGCAAAAAGAAACCTGAAGAGATGGCCAAACAGCGTGACATTTTTGTGACCGGTGCCACAGCACAAGGTATTGACCCTGTCATCTCTGGCGGTGTGTTTGATTTGATGGAAAAATTCGCCGGTTACGGATTTAACAAGTCGCACTCAGCCGCTTACGGGGTACTTGCCTATCAAACGGCTTATCTCAAATATTACTACCCAGCTGAGTTTATGGCAGCAGTCCTTACCTCAGATATGAACAACACCGATAACGTGGTATTCTTCATTAACGATTGCCGTGAAAACTTCGATCTTAGCGTCGATAACCCCTCAGTAAATCGAAGTGAATGGCACTTTGTGGCCGATACTCCCACCAACATCATCTATGGTTTAGGTGCCATTAAAGGCGTCGGTGAAGGCGCGGTAGATTCTATCGTGCAAGCACGTCGTCAAGGAGGCAAGTTTACAGATCTTTATGATTTTTGCCGCCGAGTAGATATCAAAAAGGTAAACAAGCGCACCTTAGAGGCGTTAATTAAATCTGGCTGCTTTGATGACTTTGCCATTACCCAGCGCCCAGATTTAGCAGCAGATGAGCGCCATCAGATTCGCGGTGCGTTAATGGCACAGCTGCCAAGTGCAGTACAAGCGGCGGAACAAGAGCGTCAAAATAATGAAATGGGTATGATGGACTTATTCAGTGAAGTCGATAATGCCACCACCGCACCGCCACTGCCTACAGATAGCGGTCTGATTTGGGGAGACAAGCACCGTCTCAAAGCTGAAAAAGACACCCTAGGGCTTTATTTAACCGGTCATCCCCTAGATCAATACCGCAAAGAAGTGGCTGTTTATACCTCAAATGCCCGTTTAGATAGCTTGGCAGATACTGGCTATAACGGCAGTACTTTTTTTGCCGGTTTGATTATGGACATCGCAAACTTTGGTAACCGCTGCGTCATTACCCTTGATGATGGCACAGCCCGTCTTGAGGTTAGCTGCTATGCTGAGCGTTTTAACCGCATTAAAGACAAGCTCAAGGTCGATGAGGTAATTGTTATCAAAGGCGGTATTCGAGACCGTGATGGCCGGTTATTCGCCCGTTTAGACAATGCTTATACCCTGCTTGAATGCCGTCAACGTTGGGTAAAAAAGATAAGTATCAAGATTCACAGCCAAAACACCTTGTTGCTTGACTCATTACAACCCTTACTAAAGCCTGCTCAGAGTCATCTCATTCCAAATCATCAAAGCCCCGCCTTCGATGAAGACAGTGATGACGGCAATTCAATGGAAGCTTACTATAACGGCAACTCGGATATGACAGCGGCTCCGGTAGCACAAAACGATGGCTGTATTCCTATCGCTCTAAACATTTATACCGACTTTGCCATTGCCAATGTCAGTTTAAATGACAACTGGCGTCTGTACCCCACAGATGACAATTTAATACAGCTGGGCACCTTAGTACCCCAGGACAACTTGTATTTCCATTACCAGTAGCCTTTAAACCAGTAACCTCTAACACGTTTAATATTTGGCGTTTTAATCGAAAGATGCTTAAGCTTTGTTTGAAAGCTTAAGCATTTTTTTGTGTGTCGAAAAAATTTAAGCACCTCTTGTTCCTATTAAGTAGGACTCTCTCATCTTATCGCCAATGAGCTCTAAAAAGGTTGCAAAATAACCTATTATAAAGACGACTCAAATGGGCTGAGCGAAATTAATCGTGCCACTTCTTCGTAATTTGCTGATTATATTTTGGGATTTTATTGGCAAATCAGTCAATTTAGACCTAGATTTGTTATCCAAATTGGCTTCTTAATAAATAAATTCGAGCTCTATTTACCGCATAAAATCTCGAAAATTAATTATTTTATATCTCATTTTTACTTAATTTAGCCTGATATTGGTTCATTAAATTATAAACAAACTAAATTTAAAATCTAAATAATACAAGATCACTATGTACTCACAAATAAAGCCAATTTTTATTTAAAGCCATTAAAACTTCGATGTTTTAAAAGAAAATTATTTATTAAAACTAAATAAAATATTGGGACATATTTTAATCTAAATGACAACCAGTACCCAAAAAAAATAGCCTAAAAATCACAAAAAACCCCTAAACATCGTCGGTAATTAAATCAAAAAAATAGCCTGCAAACCCTTTTACAACAGTGTATAACAACTGTAACACGGGACTTGCCAGTATTTAATTCTACTAATATAATGACCCTCGACGGCACTTAGCACGCAGAGAAATACTGATTGTATAAATCCGTTATAAGACCTGCTTTTAGTTAAGCTATATTATTAAATAGAATACTAGCCTAACCCAGGATGCCCAGCCACGTTAATTGCTAAAGCATTTATCTAGCAGCTCTGTAATTAACTCATTTAAATTCTAATTAATCATATAAATAGGAATAAAAACTATGTCTACTTCATCTAAAGCATTATTAGAACTTTTAACGCCAGAAAATTGCCAAGTAATCTTTATTGACCAACAACCACAAATGGCATTTGGCGTACAGTCTATCGACCGTCAAACTCTTAAAAACAATGTTGTTGGTTTAGCCAAAGCTGCTAAAGTTTTCAATATTCCTACTACTATTACTACTGTTGAGACAGCCAGCTTCTCTGGTAACACCTTACCAGAACTATTAGAAGTGTTCCCAGATAACGATCTTCTTGAGCGTAGCTCAATGAACTCTTGGGATGACCAAAATGTTCGTGATGCTTTAGCCGAAAATGCTAAAAATGGCCGTAAAAAAATTGTTGTGTCAGGCCTATGGACTGAAGTATGTAACCTATCTTTCGCTCTTTCTTGCTTACAAGATACTGATTATGAAATCTATATGGTAGCTGACGCTTCTGGTGGTACTACTGTAGAAGCACATCAGTGGGCTATGGAGCGTATGCTTCAAGTAGGCGTTGTTCCTGTAACTTGGCAGCAAGTGCTTCTTGAGTGGCAACGTGACTGGGCTAACAAAGCAACTTATGATGCTGTAATGGACATCGTACGTGAGCACTCTGGTGCGTATGGTATGGGTGTTGACTATGCCTACACTATGGTTCATAAAGCGCCTGCGCGTGTTGCAGCTAAAGGTAGCATCGGTCCTAACCCTGCTCCAAAAAAATAATTAACGATTAAACGTTACCTTTATTTTTAAATAAAAAAGGGCGAACTTAGCTTGTGAACTAACTTAATCCTAGTTATATCGAGCTCAGTTAGTCCTTTTTTGCATTCACCCACCCGAGTATATCCCTCATGAAAATCTATTTAGCTTCTTTAATTGTCGGTATTGTTGTTGGTGTTATCTATAGTGTTGTCAATGTTCGCTCTCCTGCACCGCCTACTTGGGCATTGGTCGGGCTGTTGGGAATGCTGATTGGGGAGCAGCTCATTCCTTTTGTTAAGCAGCACGTATTTCACACGCCACCGTCTGCTGAGCAAGTAGTACAACAAGATAGCTCTCAAAATAATATGCAGTAATCTCTGCTTGCTATTCATAGCATACAGACAAGGAAATAAAGCCTAGTCTCTATGGCTCAATAACTTTTATTTTCTTATTTGTATTTGTGAATTTAACCAAGCATTATTATAGATTAGCTAAACTATTTGGGTTGTCTAAATTGCAAATCATAGGGATTAACCTTTAGTGCATGAAATGTCACATAGGTAATCTATGACTGCGCTCACATTAAGCGATATAAGATGTAGCCAGTCATTTTGTAGATTACGAAAAAAATATTGTATGGCTTTAGTGTTGTTGTGTATTGAATAAATACTTAATAGTTGCGACTCACTGATATCTTATATACGATAATAAAGCGATGACGATAAGATCTAATAAGTAATTATCCATGGAAGTCGACAAGTCTGTGAAATTGCACTGTAATCAATCATACCTTGTTGAATAATGTTTTACTTCATTATAATTAGGATAATAATATGACAACTCCAGACATTATCTATCATAACGGGAAAATAACCACTTTAAATCGCTCACAGCCTACGGCGGAAGCGGTCGCTATTAAAGATGGTAAATTTGTGGCCGTAGGTAGTGATTCAGAAATTCTTTCAATGGCAGGCAGCAATACTAAGTCGATTAACCTAAAAGGACGTAGTTTATTACCAGGCTTATTTGATAATCATACTCACGTCATCCGCGGTGGCCTCAATTACAACATGGAACTGCGCTGGGATGGTGTACGCACGCTTGCAGATGCTATGGCGATGTTGAAGCAGCAAGTGGCAAATACCCCTTCTCCTCAGTGGGTACGTGTGGTTGGTGGCTTTACTGAAAATCAGTTTGCTGAAAAGCGCCTTCCTACCATTGATGAAATCAACGCCGTTGCTCCAGATACGCCTGTATTTATCTTACACCTATATGATCGCGCTTTACTGAATGCGGCTGCTTTACGTGCAGTAGGTTATACAAAAGAGACGCCAGAACCACCTGGTGGCGAGATTCAACGTGATGCCAATGGCAATCCAACAGGCCTACTGTTAGCCAAGCCAAATGCTTCAATTCTTTATGCTACTTTGGCCAAAGGTCCAAAGCTACCCTTTGAATACCAATTAAATTCTACGCGTCATTTTATGCGTGAGCTGAACCGCTTAGGTGTGACTGGTATTATTGATGCTGGTGGTGGCTCGCAGAACTATCCTGATGATTATGAAGTGGTTCAAAAGCTTCATGATGAAGGTCAGCTGACTGTTCGTATGGCCTACAACCTATTTACTCAAAAGCCAAAAGAAGAAAAAGAAGACTTCTTAAACTGGACGTCATCGGTCACTTATAAGCAAGGTGATGACTACTTCCGCCATAATGGCGCAGGTGAAATGCTGGTGTACTCAGCTGCTGACTTTGAAGATTTCCGTCAGCCACGTCCTGAAATGCCAGCTGATATGGAGCATGACCTTGAAGAAGTGATTCGTATTTTGGCTCAAAACAAATGGCCATGGCGCTTACATGCTACTTACGATGAGACCATTGAGCGTGCCCTTAATGTTTATGAAAAGGTGAACGAAGAGATTCCTTTTGAAGGTCTAAACTGGTTCTTTGACCATGCTGAAACCATCTCTCAAAAAAATATCGACCGTATTGCCGCTCTAGGTGGTGGTATTGCCGTACAGCACCGTATGGCTTATCAAGGTGAGTACTTCGCTGAGCGCTATGGCACAGCGGCTGCTTCTAACACCCCACCTATTAAACAAATGCTAGACAGTGGTGTTAAAGTTTCTGCCGGTACTGATGCGACACGTGTTGCCTCTTATAACCCTTGGGTATCGCTATCTTGGTTGATCAGCGGTCAAACCGTTGGCGGTATGCAGCTTTATGATCAAGACAACCTATTAGACCGTGAAACAGCGCTACGTATGTGGACTGAAAAAGTCGCTTGGTTTACCAATGAAGAAGGCAAACGTGGTCGCATTGAAGAAGGTCATTTAGCAGACTTCATCGTACCAAACAAAGACTTTTTCGCCATTCCAGAAAATGAAATTCCTTATCTTACCTCAGATTTAACAGTCGTGGGCGGTAAGACGGTATATGGTGCGGGTGAATTCTCAGACTTCGACTCACCAATCCCTCCTGCTATGCCAGATTGGTCACCTGTCAATCAGTATGGCGGCTACGCTGCTTGGGGTGATCCTGAAGGGGCTGGCAAGAACTCTTTAGCGCCAAACAGTGCTACCATGGCCGCCTCTTGTGGCTGCTCAAGTGCCTGTAACTTGCATGGCCATAATCATGCCAAGGCTTGGAAATCAAATGCACCTGTCTCTAACATGAAAGACTTCTTCGGTGCCTTTGGTTGCTCTTGCTGGGCTGTTTAAGCACTTTTAATAAACGCCTAGTTTGGTTTTTAATAACGAGAAGCCCGCTGATTAGCGGGCTTTTTTGTATTTTGAATTATAACTTGATGAGTATAGAGTAATAATAGCAGAGTATTCACATTATACGCCACCAGCACCTCTCATTGACTGCTCACTGTTCTTTACTAACATATGCTTAGCGGTTTCTTTCAAAATATCCCATTCTACGGAGTTAACTTTAATTCCAGTATCCCAAGATAATTGATGGCGCTTTAAGATTTCCTCTGAGCTTAGATAGTCCACGTGGTTTTTTCCATAGCGCTCTAGGACAAAATCATTATCAGCAAGCTCAATAATCATATCCTGTGGCCCGTCTATCTCATCGACCTGTTCATCAAAGAAGTAAAGCTCAGGATAAATATTACCTAAGTTTAAAATAAACAAAGTATGTTTAGGATCTGTACCATTATCCCAGCGTGCCATACAAGCAATACCTTTTACAGCAAGCCTGACTAACTCCCCGTAAGCCAGCCAGCGATTATGGCAGTTTTTTAGCTCAATCTTAATATGATGGTGCTTATCATCTGCAAAATGCTCTAACGCATAGTCTAAAACTGCCGGTAGGTGATAAGCGATACTATTACCATGAAAATCAAACGTCAAAGTTAATGAAGACTTAGACTTCTCATCATTTTCATCTAATACCACTTCATCAACAATCTGATTATTGATAATATCTAATTCGACTTCTTGCTCATTGAACAGAAAATCACTAGCATTGTTAAATTGGCGAATACCTTCAAGCCCAGCCATCTGTAGCTCTGCCACCATGTTGGCAATGAGATCGGCCTCGCCATATTCATTACGCGTGCCCAAAAAAGCCTTTTGCACCAAGCTTATAATTTCATTATGAGAGACTATCATATTTCATCTCCTTGCTGTATTTCTGCTTCTGTCGGCAACAAAGGAAATAACCACTCTGCTTCGTGAGCCTCTTCAAATAAAGGCGCGCCTTGGAATAAAGTAATGCGTACCCACCGATCTGAACGCGGATCAAATTTAGTCGCTCCAAATATAGATAATTTACAGCGCAGTAAATTCATAGGTAGTGCATCCTTATGTAGCACATTCATTTGAATATCACCCATTGGCTTGTTACCCATATTCCACACACGGCGAATAATACCGCGATACTTTGGATGCTTTAAGACAAACTCTGACAGCTTTTGCGACTCATCAGCCTGTTTCATCGCCAAATAAAGATTGCGTGCTTGCCTACCGATATCTAAGGGCAGCTCTTTTTCAACACCTTCCTCTACACCTCTAACACCAAGCCTTGGCTCTTCTTTATCTTCAGAGCGATACCAAAACCAGTAAGCATTATTAGAATCAGTGAAGTCGGTATGAATTGCCCACTGATAACGAGCTTCCAAGATACGGATAATGTCGCCCACCTTTTTACCTAAAGGCACCTCCATGGTTTCATCCGCATTCATAAGTGACTCAAACGCATCTACTTTTTCAGGATACAGCTCCATTAAGCAGGCGATTAAGACCTCCTGCGCCTCATAGCTCATATATTGATAATGTTTGAGCAGCTCTCGCCAAATGCATAAAGTTGATGCAGTCAACTCAACAGACTTAAGCAGCTCTTCAAGTTCTGATACTGCCGTTTGATTCTTTTGTTGCTGTCGCTCATTGATAGTAACAACTTGCTGTAGGTGTTTTACAGCTCGCTCAAGGTATTGTTTTAATGTGGCAAACTTGTTCGTTTCAATCTTGCCCTCTAATACAGTGGCTAATGCCTGCTCTCTGCTACTTAACCACTGATCAACAATACAAGGGTGGTTAATGAGGTAAGGCGCCATACCCAAACCCGTTGCATTGCCCACACCTAGATAACGTTGTAGTTTAGGATGCAAACCAACTGCGGTCTCCCCGCCTCTATTCTTCGCTAAGAAATCCACCAAATCTAGGCTGAACTGGCGTAATAAATAGACGGCACACATCTGAGCACTAAATGACTGACCAAAGTCGATGGTTTTTTCTAATGGTTTAAAATCATGGATTCCAAATTTGCCATTGCCATAGACAGCAGTCGTTCTTAGAATATACCCCACTTGTGCTAGCACTTCAGGCTTTGGCTGATTGCCACTCGCTAAGCTGTCAACAATGTGCTCAAACACGCGCATACTCTTATTCGCCCGTGCCAGCACAATCACTTTATTTGAGTTACGTCCCGCCTCTTGCAGCGGCACATTTGCACGCAGCTGCTCAAGTAGCTCATCAGGCACCTCACCTAGGACGAGGCAAAAAGTCACATCCCACCGCTCTGCAATCACACGGTCATTTCTCTCTTCATCTGCAATCTCATCACAGAAGACTACTAAGTGATAGACACCATTGTCAGTGGTTAAGCGATAGATGGCATGTCCATACCCATCACTTGATAAACACCAACTTTGTGTACTAAGCTGCCAGTTTTCTCGACTTATTTTTCTGAGCAGCGTTCGAACAAAGCTAATTCTGGTTTGATGCATGGCGCCTAGCCTGTCTGGATGCATAACATCACTTGGATCTCTCAGATTCAGTGGCTTGATGTCACATATCAAATCACTTGGTTTATCACAATTATTAATCGTCACATTCATATCCTTATCATCCTTAATACTACCGATTAAAAGCTACTGTATTTCCTTTACGATAATCTTGGGCCCTCATCTTTTAGCTATCACATCCGATTTAACAGCAGCTTGAACTATAGGCTGCCCAGTTAATAAACGATTGGGGCGATACAAGTCTTGATCTTTTGCCATTTGCTTCGCTATTTGGGGGCCATTCCATAGTGCTGGCAGCATAATAAAAGAAACAGGTACGGCAGTAATCACAATAAATGATTGTAGTGCTGTGACACCGCCTGCGCCGATAGAAATGAGTGCAATTGCAGTGACCCCCATCATGACCCCCCAAAACGTGCGGATAATGGCATTTGGCTCGCGCTCACCACTAATCACCACACTGATGGTATAAGTCATAGAGTCACCTGTCGTCACAATGAAAATGGTCGTTAAAATTAAGAATAAGATCGAGGTAACCATAGGAAACGGTAACTGCTGAGTAATGGCTAATAAAGCCCCCGGCAAGTTAAACCCTTCAAATGCTGCGCTCACGCTACCTGGGTTCGCAATTTCAAACGCAAGCCCTGTTCCGCCAACAATAGTAAACCAAAAGCAGGTCACTAAAGGCGCTACAATACAAACTGTCGTGATTAGCTGGCGAATGGTGCGACCACGTGAAATACGAGCGATAAAGATGGCCATCATAGGACCATAACCTAAGAACCAGCCCCAGAAAAATACGGTCCACCAGCTCAACCATCCCTCATCACCTCGGAAGGTCGCCATAGGCAGAAAGTTATTAACCATACTACCCATACTTTGAATATAACCATTGACAATAAAATTACTTGGACCAAATACTAAGATAAAAAGCATCAATGCAAATGCTAAGATAACGTTAAAACGGCTAAGCAGCTGCATACCTCTAGCAAGGCCACTGATGGCTGATAAGGTATATAAAGCAATGGCGAACAAAATAATGATAAGCTGGGTGATGAAGGTATCTGGAATACCAAACAGTGTGTTTAGGGCATAACTGATTTGTAACCCTAAAAAGCCAATGGGACCAATTGTTCCTGCTGCTACAGCAATAATACAGCAGGCATCGATAATGGCACCTGTATGACCGGTTAAAACACGCTCTCCCAATACTGGATACAGAAAAGTACGCGGCTTTAATGGTAATCCTTTGTCGTAATGCAAGTGCATAATGACAATAGCAGATAAGCTACCCACAATCGCCCACGCTAAAAACCCCCAATGCATAAAAGATTGTGATAATGCATTGAAAGCTCTTTGCTGGATATCAGCCGTCTCTGCAAATATTGGCGGCGGCGTGACAAAATGTGCCATAGGCTCAGCTGCTGCCCAGAAAACACCGCCACCTGCTAACAATGTACAAAATAAGATAGCCATCCATTTGAAGCTATCCATTTCAGGCTCTGCTAAGTTTCCTAAGATAACTCGGCCAGTGCGGCCCGCACCCACGGCTAAAGCAATTAAGAAAGTAGCTAGCAACAGTATCTGCCAAAAAGGACCAAAAAACTTCACTGACCAATTAAAGCCTATTTCAACTGCTTGAGCTAAATACTGCTGACTAAAAATAGCCATCAATACGAATATAATAATAAAACCACCGCTATACCATAGGGCTGGGTTTTTCAGGCCCAGCGCATCTTTCGACTCTAAATGAGGCTGCGGTGTTTTGTGTACGTTTGAGCTCATATTTGGCTCAGTGGTAGGTGTCATCTCTATATCAGTCATAATCGTATTTCCTTATACTAGATTGGTATTGTTTGTCAGATATGCATTCTTTAATAGCCACTCACCTAGGGCATCCGAGCCCAGTTAAGATCTATAACGGTGTGATATCAACCAAGATTCAATTGTCCTTTAATAATTTAAAATAGCATCACCTAACCGGTAGTTTATTCCCTAAGGTATAAACTACTGCGGCCAATCAAACGCAAGTTTTGAATAAAACTGACTACGAAATAAGTGATGTGAAAAGCTAGAATGCCAGCATGAAGTATCTATTAAGCGATTACTTCAGAACGTTGACGGTCTTTTTGGTAACTGCTGTTAAGCTCTGGCATAGGTACAAGAGAGCGCTCTAAGAATTGATACCAATTACCGCCAATAATTTGCCCTGCCTCATTCTCGCTAAAGCCAGTTTTGAGTAGACCCTCATAGATATTACGCATACCATCCCTGCCAGCAAACCACGGCAGAGAGTCTGGCCAACCAGAATTATTGGCAGAGCCTTCGCCATAATCCATCTGCTTAGACCAGCGCCCATTACGCATCCATTCCAGCACAGATTGCGGCTGATTTAGGCACAAATCACTACCAATACCTAAGTGATCCACACCCACCATGTCTGCTGTCTTGGCGACCATCGCACAGAAGTCCTCTAAACGGCAGTCACTGCCATTGGGCAAATGAAAAGGATATAAGCTAAAGCCTAATAGACCACCGCGCGAGGCTAACGCTTTAATGACTGTATCTGACTTATTACGTAGCGCATCATGAGCAAAGGTTGGATTAGCATGGCTGATACAGATAGGACGCTCAGACAAATCAATGGCCTCAAGCGTTGAGCGCTCTGCACTGTGCGACATATCGATAATCATACCAACACGGTTCATCTCCTCGATGACTTGCTTACCATAACGTGTAATACCCGAGTCATTGGCTTCATAACAGCCCGTTGCCAATAGACTTTGGTTGTTATACGTCAGCTGCATGATAAGTAGGCCTTGCTGGCGCATCACACTAACAAGGCCAATCTCATCTTCAATTGGAGAGCAGTTTTGTGCCCCAAATAAAATACCTACCTTACCCAGCTCTTTTGCTTTTTGAATATCCTGAGCACTGTATACCGGCATGATGACATCCGAGTTTTGCTCAAAGCGCTGATCCCACTCGGCAAAACGTGTTAGTGTTGCTCGGGCATCTTCATGGTACACCAAGGTTGCATGTACCGCATGAATACCGCTGGCTTTTAGCATCAAAAAATAATCTCTGTCCCAATTGCTGTATTGCAGCCCATCTATAACTATCTGATTTTCAAACATGGTACTTCCTTGTATCCGATTTTAATAAATATCCCTTTCGCCTTTATGACTAAGCGCTTGAACATTATTTGGCACTTAAAACCATCAGTAAGCGCGCTGATAAGCAGTTTTAACAATGGTATAAAACTCTTTGGCGTATTGACCTTGCTCACGTGGACCAAAGCTTGATGATTTACGACCACCAAAAGGTACGTGATAGTCGGTACCCGCTGTGGCTAAGTTCACCATGACACATCCTGCTTCAACTCGCTCTTTAAACAAGGCACTGTTGCGTAAGCTTTGAGTAATAATGCCGCCTGTTAAACCAAAGCGTGTCTCGTTAGTAATCGCTATCGCCTCTTCAATATCATCACTAATACGAATGACGGATGCTAATGGTGCGAAAACCTCTTCTTGGTTAATTTCCCAGTCGTTTTGTGTGCCGAGCAATAAGGTAGGTGCCATATAGTAGCCTTCATGTGGCATGTCTAAACGCTCGCCACCTAAAGCGATTTCAGCGCCTTGTTTTTTGGCTTTTTCAACCCAGTTAAGGTTAGCGGCCAGCTGCTTATCGTCCACAACAGGACCCATAAAGATACCTTCTTCTAGCGCATGACCAATCTTAAGCGTCTTCATACGCTGAGCTAATCTCTCAACATATTCATCATAAACACTGTCCATCACTAGCAAGCGTGAAGAGGCGGTACATTTTTGACCCGCACCTGAGAATGAACCGCCAATAGTCGCTTCAATAGCAATATCTAAATCGGCATCATTAGCAATCACTAAGGCGTTTTTACTGCCCATCTCTAACTGACAGCGTACAAAGTTTGGTGCAGTTGCTGCCGCTACTTTACGACCTGTTGGTACAGAGCCTGTAAAGCTCACCGCATCAATATCTGGTGAGTTAATAAGGGCATCACCGACGCTACCGCCACTACCTAACACAAGGTTAAAGGTCCCTGCTGGCAGGCCATGACGATGGATAATTTCTGTTAATGCCACAGAACTGGCAGGCGTTAAGTTAGCCGGCTTCCAAATCACACTGTTGCCAAATGCCAAAGCAGGTGCAATTTTCCAAACCGCAGTCGCTGTTGGGAAGTTCCATGGTGAGATAATAGCAACCACACCCACCGCTTCGCGTGTTATTTCAATCTTAACGCCAGGGCGTACCGAATCTGCTAGATCACCCATTTGACGCAGCACTTCTGCCGCAAAATAATGAAAGAACTGACCTGAGCGATAAATCTCGCCACGCCCTTCAGCAAATGGCTTACCTTCTTCACGAGAAAGCAGACGACCTAACTCATCACAGCGAGCGATTAGCTCATCACCAATAGATTGTAAAATAGCTTGCTTACGCTCCATTGGCACACGCGCCCACTCAGGCTGAGCACGGCGAGCAGCAGCAATGGCTTCTTCTACATGAGATTCATCTGCTTGAGCATACTCACCAATGGTTTCACTGATATCTGATGGATTAATATTGGTAATAGTGTGCGTACCTGTACGCCATTCACCGTTGATATAAAGTGCATTATTAGTTGGTAGATTAGTCATAGTTGCATCCTTTGCAAAACATTCAATAAAATGAAATAAGTTAGTATTTAAAATAATTTATATGAGTCATGATTTCTTGCACGCATGTCTTTAATATCATGCGATGTTATATGGTGTATTGATCAGCTGTTTACTGTCCAACATTGGCATAAACCACCAACTCTACTAGCATCTCTTCACGTGCCAGCCCAGCCACGACCACTGCGGCTCTATTGGGATAAGGCGCAGTGAAATACTCTGCATAAATCTTATTAACCGTCGCAAGATACGCTCGATCTGTCACATAGATCAAAGCCTGTACCACTGAATCCATATCTTCACCAGCACAGGAAAGTGTATGCTTTAAGTTTTCCATTGTTTGACGGGCTTGAGCCTCAATACCACCTTCTACTACCACGCCATTTTCATCAATAGGGATTTGAGCGGTATATAAGGTGCCATTGCTGACCACTGCCCACTCTAGCGGGGCTTTTGAGGCATAAAGATCGGTTTTCACTGCGGTTTTTTTGATAGATTGTGACATGGCTCCCTCCAAAATCAGTAAGAAGTTGGCAATCGAATCAGCCCATCCTAGAGCTATATTTTGATTGCCTTATTTGGTTAGCTGCTATATTAGGCAAATTCAAGTGATAAATCTAACAAATAATATCTTAGATATGATAGATTTAATCTATCGATAAAAATAGTAATCAAATATAAGCAACAAGGAGGTTGTCGTTATGAATATCAAGTTACAACAGCTGCGTCATTTTTTGTATGTGGTAGAAGAGGGTGGCTTTCGGGCAGCGGCTTCTCGTGCCAATCGCTCCCAAGCCACTTTATCCTCTTCTATAAAAGCCTTAGAAAGTGAATTAGGACGAGCCTTATTTGAACCTGGTAATAACTCGATCTTAACGCCCTTTGGCGAAGAGTGCGCACCCAAAATCGATCAGTTTATGCAGCTTTATCATCGCCTTGAAACCGACCTACAGTCTACTGCTTTAGGAAAATACGGTAAGATAAGAATAGCCACTGTTCCCTCTATAGCCACCAAACTGCTGCCTGACGTCTTAGCAGAATACTCCAGACGTTATCCTGATGTAGAGATAAGCTTGGTTGATGACAACTCGGTAGGTGTTTGCAACCGTTTGCTTGCTGGCGAGGTCGATATTGCGCTAGGTAATTTAGACACCACCCATGAGCAAGAGGTAACTTTTATGCCGTTACTTGCTGACCCTATTGGCGTGGTCTGTACCAAAAACCATCGACTTGCTCAGTTTGAAGAGGGCGTCGTGTGGCAAGAGCTGTTAGGCGAACCTTTTATTTATAATGGTACCTGTCAGTTACTCAGCCATACCCCTGCTTATGAGATAAATATCAAGCCTAGATATGAGGTGGGCAATATTACCTCCTTATTCTCATTATTAAGAAATGAGCTCGGTGTGACGACCTTACCCAAGCTTGCCTTTCCAGAGTACGATAACCATTTGGTATGGATACCGCTTATTGACCCTATTGTAAAACGTCAGATAGGCATGTTTAGCATTGCTGGCAGAACATTACCACCGCAAGTACAGCTCTTTACTCAGCTTTGCTCCAGTTATATAAAAAGCTTAAATTGAGTGTAGACTCATTGAGTTAATGGCCCAGCTTACTTATAAAGACAGCACTTATAAGGAAAGCCCCATAGATTTTCAGCCCAGTTTTCATTAAACTTAACCGCTTAACTTAGCAATAAACAACCTTAAGATACCCTATGACTGCTCCTTTTGCTTCAAAGTCTACACCTATACACATGGATGTAGACCGCCACAGTCCTGATTTACGTCAACGTTTAAATAGCGTCCGTATCGTTATGGTCAATACCACTCTGCCTGCTAATATAGGTTCAGCGGCTCGTTCCATGTTCACCATGGGGCTAACAGACTTGGTTGTAGTCAACCCTAAACACCCGATTGATGAGGACAGTATCGCTCATGCTGCAGGGGCGCAAAGTGTTTTAAGAGATTGCTGCGTAGTAGATACCTTAGATGAGGCTTTGAGCGACTGCCAGCTGGTATTTGCCGCCAGTAGTCGCCAGCGCCACATTCCGCGTCCTGTTGTCACCCCAGATGAGTCAGCCCAATTGGTTTTAGATAGACCCATCAGTGAGACCAAAGTTGCCATTTTGTTTGGTAGAGAGGACCGAGGGCTTACCAATGAAGAGCTGGCACTGGCAGACTATCATATTCAAATCGATGCCAATCCAGACTACCCAGTGCTTAATGTGGCCTCAGCAGTTCAAGTAATTGCCAGCTTTTTTTACAGCCGTTTCTTGCAGCACAGCCACAGCAAGCTAAATCAAACCAATGACACTGCTGATAAAGACGGTACTGATATTGAGGTAATGATACGCCAAAAATGGGATGCACCGGCTGTCAATCAACAACAAAAGCAAAGCTTACAGTCTCGTATAATAGAGCTGATGCATAGCCTAGAATTGGTAGAGAGTACAGAGCATGATAAGCTAAGAGAGTTGCCCAGCCGACTATCACGGCTGCTATCTCGACTACAGCTTGACCAAAAAGAGTATGAGCTGTTAAGTGCCATCATTGCTAAAGTACAGCGCAGACTCTAAAATGAGCGTTTACCTTGTTTTATTACTTCAAGGGATTTAGCACTTTTACGTACGTATAAGCACTCTTAAGTTGTATAATCTAAATAAGATTACTTACCTATTTCATTTTAAACAACAAAATAAGACATCGCCATGAGACTCATTAAAGCCATTAAAAAAGCCAAGGCCTCATTACAAGAAGACATTGCCGCTGTATTCAATCGTGACCCTGCAGCCCGTAACAGTACCGAGGTACTGCTGACCTATCCCGGTATTCATGCCTTAATATTACACCGCGGTGCCCATTATTTATGGAATAAAGACTACAAGTTCTGTGCTCGCGCCATCTCATATGGTTCACGCATGGTCACTGGTATTGAGATCCACCCAGCTGCTCAAATTGGTCGTCGATTTTTTATTGATCATGGCATGGGTGTGGTCATCGGTGAGACCGCCAAGATTGGCGATGATGTGACTTTATATCATGGAGTTACCTTAGGCGGCGTCTCCTTAGGTCAAGGTAAACGCCACCCTACTTTAGAAGATGGCGTGATCGTTGGTGCTGGTGCAAAAGTATTGGGCCCCTTCACAGTGGGTAAAAACGCTAAGATTGGCTCTAATGCAGTGGTTGTCAAAGAAGTGCCTGCCGAAGCCACCATGGTGGGCAATGCGGCGCGTATGATTACAAGTAGTGCTGAGGATGAAGCGAACAACACTTCGGCCGCGTTAGAGGCGACCAAACAAAAGCCGACAGCTAACAATGAAATCAGCTGCCCTGATGAGATTATTGCTAAACCGCAAAAGGCGCATAAAAAACGTCTGTCAGAGCGGGTAGACTTTAATGCTTATGGCCTCAATCCAAACTCTGAGGACCCAGTAGCAGAAGCCTTTAGCAAGATGCTCAGCCACATTCAGCAGTCTGAGACACGTATTAGCGAGATGCAAGAGGCGCTGTGCCGCTTGGACCCCAATTTTAAGCCCAAAGACTGTCATAAGATTTCAGCCGATGAGATTGATGTTATTAATAATTAGTCAGATGCGGCCGCAAACCCATCGCTAAAAAGCGCAACGTAAAAAAGGCCACTTACTCTAAGTGGCCTTTTTGATGCAGCTCTTGTAGTCCTACCCACTCATGATGCTTAAAGGGATAGCGCTCTGCGATACCAATCAGCTCATTATCGGCTGTTTTAATAGCCAGTACATCTATATCTATAATCACCCTGCGATTCTTAGGCTCACTCATATTATGAATCACAGAATGCACATCAAGCTGACTGAGTTTTTGGGCTTCAAAAAACTCATTTTGTATCTGTTTTTCAATAATCTTCGTGGTTTTTATCAGCTCCCCCAAGCTTGGGTTATCCAAGGCGGTGTGTACACCCATAATCAGATAGCCACACTGATTGGTATAATCGGGTTTGGGATTATCTTCGGTGGCAGTATAGTCTGGATTGACAAACTCAGTTGACCACACGCTGTTTTTGGCAAGCTGAGATAAGCACTGCCGAGCCTGCGCCAGATGTTTATCAGCCGCCTCATTGCTACCCAGCTCAACCACATATCCTATTGGTTGGGTCTGGCAAATCTGCGCTAAAGGCTCAATGGCACTCAACACCTTTACCAAAGAGGCATCAGAATCATCGGCAGGTGCAGATTTACTTTTTTCGCTTATGCTATTTTTATAAGGCACTATACGGCTCATGACACACCACTCCTATGTCCATCCAGGCGCTTACTCTGCTGTTTTGGCAGTACGCGTAATTTGTACCGCAACGTAATCCGCCTCTTTAATGGCCGTGGGTTTGGCTACCGTAACCGTCACTTGAGTGGTGGCATATTTTTGTAAGATATTTTGAGCAATTAATTCAGCCAGTGTCTCAATCAGCATGGCTTTGGCCTGCTGACACCACTGGGTGATGTCATCACACACGGCTTTGTAATTAATGGCATGGTCAATATCATCACTACTTGCCGCCTCCCTGATATCCGTTGCCATCGTCACATCAATCACCAAGGGCTGAGTAATTACCCGCTCCCAATCAAATACCCCGATTACTGCCTCAACTTTTAAGCCGTTAACTTTGACAAAATCAGTGGGGTTGTCTTTTTTACTCATTACAGTCTACTTTTATCAATTATTAGGAAGTTCAATTATTCGCAAATTTAATTATTAACAAGTTAATTAGCACGCTTATTGAGCTGTTTGCTGGGGCGATTTTGCCATAAATCTATACTAAACAACAAAAGCCCAAACCAGATAAGACCAAATATCATTAGCCGATGTATATCAAAAGGTTCATGGTAATAAAATATTGCCAATAAAAATATAATCGTTGGGGTCAAATAGTTCATAAAGCTTAAAATACTATAGGCCACCATCTTGGTCGATTGGTTAAACAGCAGCAGCGGTATTAGGGTGATCGGACCGGCCAACATCAAAAACCAAATGTTATCGCTCCACCAAAATGACAAACTTGAGCTGGCCACATTGGATGTCATAAACCACCAAATACATAGCGGCACAAGTAGCGCCGTTTCCAAAAACAGCGAGTCAAGCGCAGGCAGTGGCGTCCGTCTTTGCATAACCCCATACACACTAAAGGAGCACGCCAATATTAAAGACACCCACGGCAAATTACCCAGCATAATTACTTGGATAAGTACCGAGGAGATGGCAAAGCCGACCGCTATCCATTGCAGCGGCCGCAAACGCTCTTGCAAGAATACCAAAGACAATAAAATACCAATTAACGGGCTAATAAAATAGCCCAAACTGGCCTCTAAAATCTGATTGGCATTGACCGCCCACACATAAGTGAGCCAGTTAGTGGCAATGATAAGGCTTGATAAAAAGGTAATCCAAATCAGCCGCGGCTGCGCCTTTAAAGTAGCAATCCACTGCCATCGCTTGCTTACTATCAGCACCAAACTTAGGCACACAAAGGTCCAAATAATACGGTGGCCGATAATCTCTACGGCATTATACTCACCCAAACGCTTGAAATAAAAAGGAAAACTTCCCCATATTGAAAAAGCAATTAAAGCGGTGATGATGCCCTTACTGGTGGTATGAACCACCGCAGGCTTGGGCTTACTGGGTGTGCTATTGGTGGGAGTGGCTAATGACATAAGACATCCAAAGGGCTAAATGCAGTCAGCTATATTAAGATATAGGCAATGTTAATAAACGCAGAAAAATCAAAATTATAGTCATAAAGACTATGATAAGCAGCAGCGATACAAAAAATATTGAAATTATAACTCGAGAAACCGCTCAGCGTTGTATCAACTGCTTATAAATGCACAGTTAAATCATAACAAACGTTTTGGCTGTTCTAAACAGCAAAGCCATCTCATAACAGATGGCTTTGACTTACACCGTGCAGCTAACAGCAGATAACTTAGCTTTTTAGCCTTGACGAGTGGCTAGGTTCATACCAATTTTATTTGCCAACTCTGCAAAGCCTGGGAAGCTGGTATTCACGGTTTCTACCCCTTGAATGGTAATGGTGTCAGTAGCACGCAAGCTTGCCACAGAGAAGCTCATCGCGATACGGTGATCGTGGTGAGAGTAGATTTCACCGCCGCCAAACACCGCTTGATGAGATTGACCATCGCCTTTACCCTCGATAATAATGCCATCTTCAGTTACTGTACAGTCCACACCCAATTGGGTCAGACCATCTGCCATTACTGCGATACGATCTGATTCTTTTACGCGCAGCTCTTTGGCTCCCGTTAACACGGTTTGACCTTGGGCACAGCTGGCGGCAACGAATAGCACTGGAAACTCATCAATCGCCAAGGGCACTAGCGCCTCTGGAATGGTAATGCCTTTTAACTGAGCCGACTTGATAGTGATATCTGCCACAGGCTCACCGCCCACAAAAGTCTCATTACTTAGGCTAATGTCTGCACCCATAAGCTTTAAGATATCAATGATACCAGTACGTGTCGGATTCATACCCACTTGAGTGATGGTAATTTGGCTGTCTTTGGCAATAGAGGCCGCCACCATAAAAAATGCTGCTGAGGAGATATCAGCAGGTACAGCAATATCACAAGCAGTCAGCTTACCGCCGCCCTCAACGCTGATGGTATTGCCCTCGACTTCCACATCATAACCAAACGCGCTTAACATACGCTCGGTGTGGTCACGGCTAATCTCTGGCTGAATTACGGTGGTCTTCCCCTCAGCCCATAGACCGGCCAAGATTAAGCAAGATTTTACCTGAGCTGACGCCACCGGCATGTCATAAGTGATGCCATGCAGCTTACTGCCACGCTTGTCGCTGCCCGTGATGCTAATAGGCGCCGTGCCTCGCTCTCCTGTGGTCTGTAAGGTGGCACCCATTTCACGCAGCGGCTTGGCCACACGCTCCATCGGGCGCTTAGATAAGCTTGCATCGCCGGTTAATACGCTATCGAAGCTTTGGGCGGCCAAAATACCCGATAATAGACGCATGGTAGTGCCTGAGTTCCCCATATATAAAGGGGTGCGACTAGGCTTTAGACCATTGATACCTACCCCATGAATGACCACATTACCATTTTCTGGCCCCTCAATAGTCACGCCCATGTCTTTAAAGGCTTGTAGTGTCGCTAGGGCATCCTCGCCTTCTAAAAAGCCACTTACCCGAGTCACGCCTTCAGCAAGGCTACCAAACATGATGCTACGATGTGATATTGACTTATCACCCGGCACAGCGATAGTGCCATTAATGGTTGAGCTTGGAGTAATAATGTATGCACTAGAGGCATGGGTTGAGGTTGCCATAGAGTTTTCCGTATTGGTTTTTGTGTTAGATATTTCCGTGAGATTTTTAGTATAGGGGGTACCGGTTAGCATATGCCCAAAGTGCTTTCTGGCAGACTGAGCGCGGCCCAAAAGCCCCAGTAGCTGAGTTGAATCCTCATCTTGAATAAGGCGGCGCAGCTTAGCTAGATATTGACTGTATTCATCTAATGCATTTAACAAAGCAGGTTTGTTGGCAATAAAAATATCATGCCACATTACCGGATCGCTTGCGGCAATGCGGGTAAAATCGCGAAACCCGCCAGCGGCATAACGAAAAATATCCATATTATCATCATGATCCGCCAACTGCTCAACCAGATTAAAAGCCAACAAATGCGGCAAGTGACTGGTGTAAGCCAATACTGCATCGTGATGTGCCACATCCATTTTCATGACTGTCGCGCCCACACTCTGCCACAACTGGCTGATTTGAGCAATGGCCTTAGGTGTGGTGCTTTTTAACTCACACACAATCAGGCTGTGATTGACAAACAAATCACTGCGGCGGGCATGAAACCCAGACTGCTCGGCACCGGCTATCGGGTGTGCAGGCACAAACCCTGTGGGCAGCTGACCAAAAGCCTTTTGTGCGGCATCTACCACGTTCTGTTTGGTACTACTGACATCGCTAATTAAACACGCTGTCGTAATCAGACCTTGCTGCATAGCGCTGTTAATATCAGCAAATACAGCACCCACTGCCTTGACCGGTACCGCTAGGATAATACAATCACTGCCTGCGACCACCTCAAACAGTGAGTCGCTCCCCTTATCAATAACGCCTGCCTCTATCGCTGACTTAATACTAGGAGCATGTCTGTCTACGGCCACAAGCTTTGCAGCCAGCTGTCTGTCCCTAATTGCTTGAGCAAGGCTTGCGCCAATAAGGCCCAGACCAACAATACAAACCTGTTCAAACAACATATGCGCCAAACCTATCTTATCTTGTTATGTGAATAATCAATAAAACCACGTCAGTATAACCGACTACAGGGACTGCAACGTATCACGCAGGGTATCTATCAATCTTGTATTGTCCTCAGGCGTTCCCACAGTGATACGCAGCCACTCGGGCAGACCATACGCAGTCAGTGGATACACAATCACTCCTTGCTCCAATAAAGCCTGATTAATACTTTGAGCATCCCCCACGTTGACCATCACAAAGTTGGCATAGGATTTGACGAAACCCAAACCCAGTGCATCAAATTGCTTGCATATCCAGCGCATCTGACCATCATTGATTTTATGCACTTTGGCAATAAAGTCTTGATCGCCCAAGGCCGCCACAGCAGCTGATTGCGCCACCAGACTCACATTAAAAGGCTGACGCACTCTATCAAGCATAGTTGCCACTTCAGGATGGCTCAACGCATAACCCACGCGTAGACCTGCCAGCCCATAAGCTTTAGAGAAAGTGCGCACAATAATCACATTATCAAAATCCTCAAGTAAAGCGCGATTATTACTCTCAGGGCTATACTCGACATAGGCTTCATCTAGCACCACCAACACATGTGAGGGCACTTGAGCGACAAAATCACGTATCTCTTCACTGCTTAACAAGGTGCCGGTCGGGTTGTTAGGATTGGCAATAAATACCAAGCGCGCATTGGGGGTATGTTGAACTGCATCAAGCATAGCCGGTAAATCATGACCATAGCGCTTAGCGGGTACTTCAACACCCTTAGCCCCTAGTATCTTAGCCAGCATAGCGTACACAATAAAAGCATATTCGCTATAAATAATGGCATCTTCATGGCCCACAAAGGTACGGGCTATCAAGTCGAGCAAATCGTTAGAGCCATTACCTAAAGTGACCTGCTTACTGTGTACCTCATTAAAATACGCTATCGCTTGTTTAAGGTCATGCCCTTTGCCATCTGGGTAGCGAGCCAATTGCCCCAGCTGCTCAGTGATGGCCAAGGTTACGTAAGGCGAGCACCCTAGCGGGTTCTCGTTGCTGGCAAGCTTTAAGACATCATTTACCTCATACTCACGTTTGAGCTCCTCCACAGACCTACTCGATTGATAAGCGCTTAGGGTGGCTATGCTGGCGTAAGCTGGGGTTGCAAATGTCTTTTGACTCATGATACTACCTTTATAAGTGGGCCTTTATAGGGCTATTGAACGTTTAGCTTTTAGGTTTTTTAGGTTAATGGCTAGCGCTTAAATCACAGCTTGCGGATAAGAGCCTAAGACACGAACATCTCGAACTAAAGGACGAATCTCTTCAATGGCCGCGCGCACATTTTCATCCTCAATATGACCTTCCATATCGATAAAGAACACATAAGACCATTTATTAGGACGCTCAGGACGGGTCTCGATGCTGGTCATAGATACGCCGTGCTTAGATAATGGCTTTAAAATCTCAATTAAGGCGCCCGCTTTGTTATGCGCTGAGACCAAAATAGAGGTTTTGTCTTGGCCTGAAGGCGCAATATCTTCATGACCTATGATCAAAAATCGAGTGGTGTTACCTGGATTATCTTCAATATTTTCATGCAGCTTATGTAATCCGTATTCTGCGACAGCCACATCACCGGCAATCGCCGCTGAGTGCCATTCGTTCTTAAGACGGCGCGCCGCCTCCCCATTGCTTGACACTTGAACACGCTCAACATTAGGATAATTCACATCGAGCCAATGACGGCACTGTGCCAACGACTGCTGATGTGAATAAATACGGCTTAGACTATCCACCTTGGTATGCTCAGCCACTAAGAAGTTTTGATGAATGGGCAGCTCCACCTCACCAATAATTTTTAGAGTAGAGCCTAAAAACCCATCGAGTGTGTGGTTAACAACGCCTTCAGAGGAGTTCTCAACAGGCACAACCCCATACATAGCAGAACCCGACTCCACCTCACGAAATACATCGGTAATGGTGGTTAACGGCACGGTGGTTGACGCTTTGCCAAAGTGCTTCAGCGCAGCAGCGTGAGTAAAGGTACCGACTGGGCCCAAAAAGGCAATTTTTTGCGGGGATTCTAAGTCCAAACAAACCGACATAATCTCACGAAATAAGCGCGCCATTTTTTCATCACTAATGGGACTGTCTGACGCTTGATTGCGCTTCATGATGTTTTTTAGCACTTGTGCTTCTCGCTCTGGGCGATAAAAGATAGGATTAGACTCTACCTCATCGGCGTGCTCTTTTTTAAAGATGGCCACTTCTTGAGCCAATTTGGCACGGTTGCTAATAAGTTGTAAAATCTCGCCGTCTACGTGATCAATTTTTTGGCGAAGCTCACCTAATACATTTGTCGAGGCTGCTTGAGCCGCATTATTATCGTTATTTGTTGACGAAGTCATAAAAAAGCCTATAGGTCATGTTATGATAATTGGATAAGTTACACGTCATAAAAATGACGTTTCATCCAAGCGACTTTATAAAAAAAAAGTCCTAATAAAGTAACTATAACAAACTTACGCCCTGTTAAGATAGCGCCGTTTAAATACCAACTTCACTGAGCTTCCATTGTACCGTACGGTTTTTGGAATGTTTAGCATATTTTTAATGGTATTAAGCACATAGCTAGTTTAATATGCAGGCGAAATTAACGCTAGGGTGTCCTGCCTGATTGCTCAAGTTAGCACAAAATCAGGCCAAGATACCCTTGATATTTTTTAATCTCATAGAAACAAATTAGGAATACATGATGAGTGCCTTATCTCAATTACAGACCATGACCACCATTGTTGCTGATACCGGTGATTTAAGCGCCATTGCACGCTTAAAACCAGTTGATGCAACGACCAACCCTAGCCTCATTACCAAAGCACTCACTCACCCTGACAAGCAGGCCATGTTATCTGACACCCTAAATCGCTATTCAAATCATGGCGAGGATATGATTGATAAAGTAATCGATGACTTGACCATCCAAGTGGGCTTAGACATCCTAAAACTTATCGATGGCCGTGTGTCTACTGAAGTTGATGCCCGCTTATCTTATGATACTGAGGCCACCATTGCCAAAGCGCATGAATTTATGGAAGCGTATGCGCGTGCCGGCGTGGATAAAGAGTGCATCTTAATTAAGATTGCCGCCACTTGGCAGGGTATTAAAGCGGCTGAACAGCTTGAAAAAGAAGGCATTCATTGTAACCTGACGTTGATTTTTGGTCAGCATCAAGCCGTTGCCTGTGCTGAGTCTGGCGTGACTTTGATTTCACCTTTTGTGGGTCGTATTCTAGATTGGCAAAAGCGCGAGCAAAACCGTCAAATTATCCCAATTAGCGATGATATGGGCGTGCAATCTGTGAAGCGTACGTATCAGTATTACAAACAGCACGGCTACAACACACAAGTAATGGGTGCAAGCTTTAGAAGTGTAGAGCAAATACTTGCCTTGGCCGGTTGCGATTTATTGACCATTTCACCTGACCTACTTGATGAGCTAGCGGCTTTAGATACCCCAGTTGAGCAAGTATTATCACCTAAAATGGCAAGTGACATCATGCCAAAAGTCAGCCTAACTGAAGCACAGTTTAATGCCGCTTACGAACAAGATAGCATCACTCAGCACTTATTGCCCAAAGGTATCGATGGCTTTATCGCTGCTCGTGATGAGCTGGCCAAAGCCTTACAGCAATTGGTAAAGTAATGAATCGATAAGCTTTAGGCTTATAAAAATCCAAAAAAAAAACTCTACTGCCTAAGCAGTAGAGTTTTTTTGTATCAAAGAGATTTTAGCCTTCAAGCACAGTATAGACGGGTACTGGGAAGGTATCATGCAAATCTACCAAGTCTAGCAATACCAACACGCCCGCCACGCTATGACCTGCTTCGATGCACAAATGATAAGCTGTTTTTAAGGTGCCGCCAGTGGCTAAAATATCATCAACCAATAGCACATTACAGGCATGTAGGCCGTCTTGAATCTCTAACGTATCACTGCCGTACTCAAGGGCGTAAGACTTATTGGCTACCGGAGGTGGTAATTTACCAGGCTTACGTAGCAGCATCATGCCCTTGCCCAAGCGGCCTGCCAATAGGCTGGCAAATATAAAGCCGCGCGCTTCGATGGCCACAAAGCAATCAATCTCCTCTAACATACCCTCTGGCAAAGCATCCAACATGGCATCAATGACTTCATTGACATGATTAAGCAGTAAAGGGGTAATATCATAAAAATCAATACCAGGCTTTGGAAAATCAGGCACAGTACGAATGGCTTGCCAAAGCGGATGCTGGCAGCGCGTCGACTGCTCTACGTTGGCCTGATTAGAAGGACTAGAAGAATTAGGGGTTTGATTACTCATAAATGATTTCCAATACTCATTGGTCTATTAGGTCATATTATATTTTAACATATCTTGAGTTGCGCGTGCGGCCGCAGCGCCAATTACCCTGCCTAATCACTGATAATTTTGAGCAGATTTATCCCATAAGACTCAAAATACTCAAGGTGATACTTACGCTTAGATAACAGTTATTGAGCGGCAGTTACTGGTGAGCGGTTAAAGTGTAATTGTGGGCAATGTAAGCTCACTAACAGTTACACTGCAAGAGTTGGTTTGCTATAATCAGTCTGTGAAATTTGAGTTTATCCTTGTTTACTAGAATCTTGATTCAGATGAGAGTTTCTAGCTCAAGCAGGATGGTTACTTTGTTTATTAAAGAGTGCTTTTATGAAAAAATGGGAATGTATCATTTGTGGCTGGGTATATGATGAGGCGTTAGGCTGTCCAGAGGAAGGGATTGCGCCAGGAACCAAATGGGAAGATATCCCCGATGACTGGACGTGCCCTGAATGCGGCGTAGGTAAACTAGATTTTGAGATGTCAGAAATCTAAAGGCTCAGCTCAGCTGCCATACCCCTAGGATGTACCAAAAGGATTCCCCCTTATGCGCAAGCGCTCAACAGACTATCAGTGGTACCCCTCACCCGTCTCTGACTTTATGCAGCAGGCCATCATTCCGGTCTCTGATGAGATTGAATTGTGTGTTGAGGTGGGGGGCAACCCGAACAATCCGCCCCTATTACTGATCATGGGACTGGGCTCGCAGCTGATTTTTTGGCCCGATTCGCTACTAAAGCGCCTTATCGATGCCGGCTTCTACATAATTCGCTATGACAATCGTGACATTGGCTTATCAACTAAGATTAAGCGCGATGACCTGCCTCGGGTCAATACCTTGTCAGCTATGTTTAAGCTGCAGTTTGGACTCGATAACTCGCAGACGCCGGTGCCCTATCGCTTAACTGATATGGCAGATGATGCCGCCCATTTAATTCAAGCTCTGGGTCTGTCTCAAGTGCATGTTTTAGGGGCCTCTATGGGCGGTATCATTGCTCAGATTTTATCGGCAAAGTATCCTCATTTAATCAATCGCTTGGCGCTTATCTTCTCAACTAATAACAAACCGTTATTGGCCCCGCCACGTCCAAAGCAGTTGTATACCTTAATTAAACGCCCTGATAGTCATGCTGAAGAGGACATTGTCAATCATGGCAAATGGTTTATAAAAACGGTGGGCTCCAAAGGCCATATTAATGAGCAAGCAGTGGCTGATATTGCCCGCCTACGCTATCAGCGCTGTTTTTATCCAGCCGGCACGTTACAGCAGCTGACGGCTATCTTAATGACCGGCTCAATTCAGCCTTACAGTAAAGAGGTCAAAGCCCCTACCTTGGTGATGCATGGCAGTAATGATGGCTTATTACCTCCCTCACATGGCAAAGCTGTGGCCAGTGACATCCCCAATGCCAAATTCAAGCTTATAAAAGGCATGTCTCATGATTTGCCTGAGTATTTCCAGCCGTTTATCGTCAGTCAACTAAAGCGCCACATGCTACAAATATAGCGCAATACCTGCTGTGCTTGGTACAGGTTGCAAATTAAGACGCCTCACAGCGGCGTCATAAAACTGAAACAGCCCTGCTTTATGGTAGAGATAAGCTGCCGGTCGTATAACACCCGGCGTACTTAAGCCTGTCCACACCACTTTAGGTGCTTTGTTTATGCCATGCTCTCACACTCCCTATCAAATCAAGACCAAGCCCTCCAAATACGCTGATTTTATGCAAGCGTACAAAATAAAAACCCCAAAATATAAGTTTTATCTGGAGCGTGGCGGCGATACAGAGGATCCTATTATATTGCTGGTTATGGGGCTTGGTGCCCAGTCTTTGGTATGGTCAAATGTATTTTGTAAGCGCTTAATAGACAATGGCTTTCAAGTTATTCGCTTTGACAACAGAGACATTGGAAAATCCAGCAAGCTCAAACACAAAAATCCACTCAATCAAGTCTACAAGGCGCGCCGTAAAAAGCTGAAGATGCTTGCTAAATTCAAACTCGGCCTACCCCTAAAGCTTGATGATCAAAGCATTCCTTATACTTTGTATGATATGAGTGAGGATATCAACCAACTGCTTAATGCGCTACAAATTGAGCGATGTCATGTGCTAGGTATGTCTATGGGGGGTATGATTGCACAGATTTTGGCCGCTCACTATCCGCACCGAATAGATAAACTCGGCTTACTTGCTACCAGTAATAATAAGCCGTTATTGCCGCCGCCCAAATGGGATGCGCTAAGAGCCTTGACTCAGCCTATACCCGAAGACAAAGATCCGCAGCAAATCATCAATAACCATTTGCACCTACAAAGAACGATTGGCTCACCGGACTTTTTTGATGAAAATCTTGCTTTAAGTCGCACTAAGCTGCTGTATAAGCGCCGGTTTTACCCCAAAGGAGTATCACGTCAGCTGCTGGCTATTTTGGCCACAGGTTCTTTGACCAAGATAGACAAGCTTATAAAGCAGCCTACTCTTATTGTACATGGTGCTTGCGATCGACTCCTGCCACCGGCACATGGTCACAGTTTAGCCAAAACCATCGCTCATGCTAATTTTAAACTGATACCCGGACTTGGCCATGATATCCCCTACCCTTTAGCCCGCTACCTTGCCGACCTATTCAGTGAGCACTTTTATACCCCTGATTCAGATGTCGCTTAATAAGACAGTGAGCTGTTTTTGACCGTTATTTTCAAAAAAAAGCGCCCTTTAAAGATATAAAGGGCGCTTTTTAAGCAGATATAAGCTTAGCAAATCATTAGTAGCTGATTATGCTATCAATGAATTATAGCTGCTCAGATTTTTTTGATAATACTTCGTTTAAAATCCAAACGGGTCTTACCACACCAGAGACTTCATCAGCCACAGCTTCTTGACGAATGTCTAGTAAATAGCGGTAACCTGGCTCAAAGGTAAAGCCTTGGATATCACCTGATAGCGTATTGAAGTTCTTTTGGAAAGGTTGACGATATTGTAAGCACTCGCCCTGAACCATAGTACCGTTAGCGGCAGGAATGTCACACACCGCTTTTTTTGGATCAACTTCAATCTTGATGCTAGGAATATTAATAACCTTAACAACTTGAGCCTCACCGTCCACAACCATAGCGCGTTCGTCGTTAAGTTGAGTGGTAGTACAGCCTGCTAAAGCAACCGTAGCCAATAAAACTGAAGATAGTAATAGTTTCATAAATACCTCTAAGTATAGTCAACTCAAATGAGTGAAAAGTTAAATAAATTAAAATCGTTCTTTCGTTCTTTTAGAGGCAAGCGATGCCCTCTAATTATGAACCAATTATAAGGGCAATACTGTGTTGCTATCCACTCACTATTTGTAATATTAGGTTAATAATGTCAATAGATATGGGTAATTCACTAAACTAATTACCCATTGATAACATTTTAATGAATTAGCTGCGGTAGTCGGCATTAATAGAGACGTATTCGTGTGATAAATCACAGGTGTAGACCGTATCTGTGGCTGATCCCATACCCAAATCAATGTGAATGGTAATCTCAGGTCGACTCATTACTGCTTGGCCTTGTGCTTCACTATAACTGTTATCCAACTGGCCACGAGTACAGATTGCCACATCATCTAGCTTAACGCTCACTAAGTTGGCATCTAAGTTTTTTGCCCCAGAGTAACCAACGGCTGCTACAATGCGGCCCCAGTTTGGATCACTGGCAAAAAAGGCTGTTTTAACCAGTGGCGAATGAGCCACCGCATAAGCCACGTCACAGCAGTCTTCTGTGGTCTTACCGCCCGTAACCTTAACGGTAATAAATTTGGTCGCCCCCTCGCCATCTCTGACAATCAAGGTTGCCAAACGCAAAAATACTTGCTTTAACGCCTCATAAATAGCAGCATAATGCGGATGCTGCTCTGAATCAATCACATGACTGCTGTCTTCACCCGTCGCAATCAGCACACAGCAGTCGTTGGTTGAGGTGTCACCATCAATGGTGATACGGTTGAACGATTGATTGGTCAATTCCACCAATATCTGCTGTAATAAAGGCTGTGCGATAGGCGCATCTGTTGCCACAAAGCCAAGCATGGTCGCCATATTCGGGCGAATCATGCCCGCGCCTTTTGAGATACCAGTAATATGATAGCTGATGCCATCTGCCACTTGCACTTGCTGACTGTCAAGCTTAGGAATAGTATCTGTAGTACGAATGGCATTGGCGGCAGCCAGCCAATTATCTGCTCCTAATGCAGCCAGACATTTATCTAGGCCGGTAATAATGGCCTCACTATTAATAGTCTCGCCAATCACACCCGTTGAAAAAGGCAGCACCTGTGTGCTCTCTACAGCGCCTTTATCTGCCAGCGCCTGACAAGTTTGTAAGGCACGTTTATGGCCTTCATCACCTGTCGCAGCATTGGCATTACCGGTGTTAATCAGCAGATAACGTGGCGAGCTGTTATTGGCGGCTAACTGAGCCAAATGTTCACGCACCAATAATACCGGCGCTGCGCAGCACTGATTGCTGGTTGTCACACAGGCTACCGCAGCGGTCGGGCTTAGCTCAAACACCACCAAATCATCTCGATTTTTATAACGTACGCCAGCGGCAGTAATACCGATTTTAACGCCTTTGATGGCATGAATGGTGCTAGGTGGGGCAATATTTCCTACTGGCATAGTGGTCCTTTTTATAACTGATTAATGATTTTTCTTAGATAACATACAGCTCTATTCTATTAGAACTTAAATGAAGCCCAAATTGGCGCATGATCAGAGGGCTTCTCCATAGCACGCAGCTCATAGCTGATACCAGCATCAATACATTTGTCCTCAATATCTTGAGTACACAAAATATGATCAATCCTTAGGCCACGCTTAGGGTCATCATCAAAGCCGCGGCTACGGTAGTCAAACCAGCTAAAGGTGTCATTGGCGTCTGGATAATGGATACGGTAAGTGTCTGATAACTCACGGCTCATAAGCGCACTGTACCACTCACGCTCCTCAGGTAAAAACGAGGTTTTGCCTTGGCTTAACCACCGCTTGGCATTTTTTTCACCAATGCCAATGTCATTATCTTCCGGCGCAATGTTCATATCACCCATAATGATAAGGGTGCGACCTTCTGCCTTTAGGGCATCAATATACTGGTTTAAATCAGCATAGTAAGCGCGCTTCATAGGAAACTTGGTTTCATGATTGCGGCTTTCACCTTGGGGAAAATAGCCATTTAATACATCCACCTCTTGCCCGTTAAACACATAGCGGGCATGAATGAAACGTTTTTGGGCATCTTCTGGCTCATCAGGAAAGCCTTTTTGGACGAATATGGGTTTTACTTTAGACACCAAAGCCACCCCATAATGAGCTTTTTGACCAAAAAACTCCACATGATATCCCAGTGACTCTACCAGTTCTAAAGGGAACTGCTCATCATGAACCTTGGTTTCTTGCAGTCCCATCACATCAGGGTCGATAATATCTCTTACCGCTTCTAATTGATGTTGACGGGCTCTAATACCATTAATGTTAAAACTGACAAAACGGGTCATTAATACATCCTAAACCATCGAATTTAATATCTACTAGATTTATCACTTGGTAATTACCAAGGCGTTTACTGCGCTAGCAATCATCGACTAGGGCAATAAACGGGTAATCTGCCACGTGTCTTGGGTCGATGCTCTTGAGTATAACAAACGGTCGTGCAGCCTATTGGCTCGTCCTTGCCAAAACTCAATTTCAGTAGCAGCAATCTCATACCCTCCCCAAAACTCAGGGGTGGGTACTGTATCACCTTCTGGGAATTTTTGCTTTAAGTTGGCAAAGATCTCATCCATGGCCTCACGGCTGGCGACCTCCCCGCTTTGAGGCTGACTCACCCAAGCGCCCACCTGACTTTCATAAGGGCGCTTTTGAAAATAAGCCTCAGTCTTGGCGCGATCGACTTTAGTAATGACGCCGCGCACACGCACTTGACGCTGCATGTCATGCCAAAAAAACAAAGCTTCAGCATGCGGGTTTTGCTCGATATCTTGACCCTTGTGGCTTAAGTAATTGGTATAAAATACAACGCCAAGCTCAGTAACTTCACGTACCAATACGGTTCTGACCGCTGGCATATTATCCGAGCCACAAGTCGCCAAACTAATGGCATAAGGCTCGGGTACGTTTTGTTCTATGGCCTCATTAAGCCACTGTTTTAACATAGCAAAAGGCTCTTGTGGTAAGATATCTTCGTGCAAAGCGCCTTTTTCATAAGACAGTCTTTTATCGCTAAAATCCATCATGCATCCTTAATATGTGAGTATTCGCTTAGAGGTAGTCAGACAGCTCATCGAATAAGCCATCGAATATCAAGAGCCGTTGGAGACTCCCAACAGCACTTGAGTTGACTGATTAAGCCATCACCTGTTTGACTTTATCTGCTAATTCATGTGCTAATTTGTCGCACTCTTCTGCATTATCCAGCTCAACCATCACTCGAATGAGCGGCTCAGTACCTGATTTGCGAATTAAGATACGGCCACGCCCTTCAATCTGTTTTGAGGCCGCCTCAAAGGCTGCCACCAACTCAGGGAAGTCATAAGGATCTTGCATTTGCTCTAAACGTACGTTGACCAGGCATTGAGGCAACAGCTTAAAGCCTTCTGTCAGCTGGCTTAAGCTCTTTTGAGTTTGCGCCATGACCGCCAGTACTTGAAGGCCGGCAATAATCGCATCTCCAGTGCGACTTTTATCTAAGCACAAGATATGACCTGATGGCTCACCGCCCAAAATCCAGCCTTTGGCCTCTAGGCCTTGCATCACATAGCGGTCTCCCACTTTGGCTCGCTCTAAAGCTATACCGGCCGCCTCTAATGCCAATTGCAGCCCCATATTGCTCATCTGAGTACCTACCACACCTTCAGCCTTGGCCTCTGATTTAGTGGCCAGGATATATAAGATACCATCGCCATCGACCACCACCCCTTTTTCATCGACCATAATAATACGGTCACCATCTCCATCTAAGGCAATACCCACATCAGCCTTGTGCTCAAGCACCGCCTTTTGTAGGGTTTCTGGATGGGTTGAGCCGCAATTATCATTAATATTAATGCCATTAGGCTTGTTGTGAATGGCAATAACGTTGGCACCCAGCTCACGCAGTACTCGAGGCCCCACACTGTAACCAGCACCATTAGCGCAGTCGATAACCACGGTCAAATTAGATAAGTCATACTGATAGGGAAAGCTGCCTTTACAAAACTCGATGTAACGGCCTTTGGCATCATTAATACGAAAATGCTTGCCAAGCTGAGCAGGATCATCTTGCGTATAATCGGCATGGCCTTCAACCACTGTTTTTAGCTTATCATTGATGGCATTTTGCATCTCATCGCTAAGCTTGCGGCCGTCCGCAGCAAAGAACTTAATACCATTATCATAATAAGGATTGTGTGAGGCTGAAATCACCACCCCAGCATCTGCATGGAAGCTGCGGGTTAAGTGCGCAATAGCCGGAGTTGGCAACGGGCCAATCATGTGCACATCTACCCCAGCTGAGTTGAATCCTGCCTGTAGCGCTGCTTCGATAACATAACCGGATAAACGGGTATCTTTGCCTATCACCACGCTCGGCTTTTTCTTAGGGTTGGGGTTTTGTTCCACCAATACCTGACCGGTGACATAACCCAACTTTAAGACAAAATCTGGGGTAATAGGAAATTTGCCAAAAAGACCACGAATACCATCTGTACCGAAATAGCTCATAAATACCTCAAATAATTAAAAATCAGTCAACACTTTATTATGCCTTAATATACTACAAAAAAAAGACCAAAAGATATTCTCTTTTGGTCTTTTTCAAAGCTTATCAAGCAGAGTAAAGCTTTTATTATCAAGGTCAAACAGCCAGGCCAATGTATTGTATATTAGCCCAGCCTTAGCAACTTTATACTAAGCCCTACCTTAGATTAGCTAATACGGTAGTTTGGTGCTTCTTTGGTGATTTGCACATCATGAACATGCGACTCTTTCATACCTGCAGAAGTAACTTTGATAAACTCAGGCTTAGTACGCATCTCATCGATGGTAGCACAGCCGGTGTAACCCATTGAAGAGCGTAGGCCGCCCACCATTTGGTTAACAATACCGCTTACGGGGCCTTTATAAGGAACACGGCCTTCGATGCCTTCTGGTACCAGCTTTTCAACACCGTCTTTGGCATCTTGGAAGTAACGATCTGATGAGCCGTTAGAGCCTGACATCGCACCCAAGCTACCCATACCACGATAAGCTTTGTAATAACGACCTTGGAACAGCTCAACCTCACCTGGCGCTTCTTCAGTACCGGCTAATAATGAGCCTACCATGATGCATGACGCGCCAGCAACAATGGCTTTGGCCATATCACCTGAGTAACGAATACCGCCATCAGCGATTAATGGAATACTGTCTTTTAGCGCTGATGCTACGTTATCAATCGCTGAGATCTGAGGCACACCCACACCAGCAATGATACGAGTGGTACAGATTGAACCTGGGCCAATACCCACTTTTACAGCGTTGGCACCGGCATCACGTAAAGCCAATGCCGCATCGCCTGTTGCAATGTTACCACCAATAACTTGGATGTGCGGGAAGTGCTTTTTCACCCAGCGTACTTTATCAATAACGCCTTGTGAGTGACCGTGGGCTGTATCGACCACAATCACATCCACTTCAGCTTCTGCTAACGCTTCTACACGTGCTTCAGTATCTGCACCTGTACCAACTGCGGCACCTACACGTAAGCGACCTTGAGAATCTTTACAAGCGTTAGGGTTGTTCTCCGCTTTGTTAAAGTCATTAACGGTGATCATACCTTTTAGGCCGAAGTTATCATCTACTACCAACACTTTTTCGATACGGTGCTCATGGAGTAGCTTCTTGATATTCTCGTTGCTTTCGCCTTCTTTGACAGTCACCAGCTTGTCTTGCGGGGTCATCACGTTACTTACAGGCTGGTTGTGATTGGTCTCAAAGCGCACATCACGGTGAGTAACAATACCCACGACTTGGCCACTACCGGCTTCTACTACCGGTACCCCTGAGATATTATTTTCGTGAGTAATGCGTAGTAACTCGCCCACGCTAATGTCTGGCGTCACTGTAATGGGGTCAACCACGGTACCGGCTTCAAACTTTTTGACACGGCGCACTTGCATCGCTTGGCGATCGATATCCATGTTCTTATGCACGATTCCCATACCACCAAGCTGTGCCATGGTGATGGCCATCTCTGACTCAGTCACTGTGTCCATTGCTGCAGAAATGATTGGAAGATTCAATGAGATATCTTCGGTTAATCGCGTCGTCAATGAAGCTGATTTAGGAAGCACATTAGAATATGCTGGTAAAAGTAATACATCATCAAAAGTTAGGGCATCATCTACGATTCGCAACATACAAACCTCTTGGCTGGGAAAAATAAGCAATCTATTATAGCAAAATAATTGTTTTTTGAGCAGGTGAATTTCACTTGGTAAGCGGTCTAAATACTTAAAAGATAACTACTAATAAATAAAAGCCATGCCAGTGAGGATGATCACCGCATTCCGTCACTATAAGTTGGCATAAAGACATAAACAGATAAAGACATAAACAGATAAAGACTTAAACAGACAAATACAAAGCTATCTGCGACATTGCCATTTTAATTCGTAAGCGTTTACTTCATTATTACAATAGTCACACTTAGCAGCGTGTCATTCACTGTAAGCCTTTAATGGGGCGTATTTTTTAAAAATAAACCGCTCGAAGTAAAAAGTTAGGGTTTAGCGGTTATCAGAGCTGTGTCTTAGCGGTCTAGGGGTTAAAGTAATGCGGTCAGTGGGTAGATGCATGCGGTGCTGCTGATTTAAATACGCCAGCATCTGCTGACGGATATCACACTCTAAATTCCAAGCATTTAAAGGCCCATCAGAGCTGACTTTTCCGCGTAAGGTGATGCCATCTTTAGTGGCGTCTATGACTCTAAAATCTGGCTCAACCTCTACATTATAAAGCTCATGTGCTCTTACCAACTCAAAGAATTTATCGGATATGGCATCAATGTCGGCCCCATAATCGACATACAAATAGATGGCGCTTGATTGTTGGGTGTTGGTGTGCGACCAGTTTTCCAATACCTCGGTCACAAAGTACTTCATGGGCACAATCAGGCGTCTGTCATCCCAAGTTTTGAGCACCGCATAGGTATAGCGTAAATCCTCAACCTCACACCAAATGTCATCGACCATAATGGTATCACCGATTCTCACCGGCTGCGTCACTGCCACCTGAAAACCAGCGATGATATTACCAAGCGTGGGCTGTGCCGCAATACCTATCACCACACCGGCAATACCTGCTGAGGTCAGCAGCGTGGTACCTAGTCCCTCTAAGTCAGTAAACTCAGCCAGACTGATCCACAGCCCGCCCATGACCATAACAAAGATAAAAATGCGTCTAAAGATAGACACATAAGTCATACGCTCACGCTGAATACTAAACTGCTCTTCATCGAGCGCATCGATTTGATAATCTTGATAACGATTGGCAAAAAAATTAATGCCACGTATGCCCAGCCACAACCCGCTTATGATCAAACAAATCCAGATAATGGGGCGTGTTGAGGTACCTATGGCCTCAACCTTAGGCAGGCTCCCTGAAACAAGGGCAAACATTAAAGACAAGCTAATAGTGACCGTAAGCGGCACGGTAATTTTGTAAAAAAAGTCAGTAATACCCTTACTGTGTAAAGACAACTCCTCAGTGTTGCCGCGCTTTTTGGCATGAGTGACATACCAATCACTAAGTTTTGCTACACCTTTACTAAGCGCAAAGCCAAGTCCCATAGTGGTGAACATAAATACGATGAGCACCAGTATCTCCCAGACACTGATACCAAGAACTTTGGCCGTTAATACCTCTGGCAGATAGCGCTCAAAGCCGGCAGGCTTATGGATGCTATATAGCGCCTCAATATTGGCGACAGTTTGTGAAGAAAAAACCCAAACTGGTGCTTCACCCTCGACACGCACCCGCTCTAAATAAAGCGGTACGCTGCGATTTTTGTAATTAATACTGCCAAGCTTAATGGAGCGCCTAGCGATACCTTGTATGGGGTTAGAGCCGCCCAATGCTGGTTCAATCAAGCCGTCTGAGCGATCAGGCAACTCATCGAAGACATACAGGCCTTGTTCACTTAGCAAGTAATCCAGCTTCTGTGCCAAATCTGAAGCATGACTAACCTGTAGGTCATCTTCTATAGAGTTGAGGTTGAGTGCATAACTTGCCAGCGCAAAGTCACTTTTTAGACTGGCACTGTTAAAAAAATCCAGCGTAGCCAGTGGTGTCTCTAAATTTGGCGGAGGATCAAGCTTAGGTAGCCCTGCATTGAGCTTATTAACCGCAAAATAAGCGTCATTAAATTCTCCAGTCAGCTCATTTTTGGCCAACAAACTGCGGGTGGGTGTCAGCGTGTCAGCTTGGGGCTGCTGCATCTGCTGCTTGACATAGGCCACTAAGCTATCGGGCTGCTGGATAACACTAGACTTAGCAGCATAGGCGCTTAGGGGACTCGCCATCAATACAACGGCGATGCACACCGCCCAAAGCGGTATCAGCAGGCGCAAAAAAGTGCCGTTAGAAGGATATTGGTCTGTCTGCGATGTCATAGCGCTCTACCTTTATCTGATTTCTAATGACACTTTTATGGTGCGTATTTTAGGGTACGTAAGTTTGCTAATAGCGGACATCTTTGGGTTTGACGCTACCGCCAATTTATTTGGGGCCACTTAATCCTCAAGCAGCCTAACAGATTAGGTGCGGCGCCACGTGGTACCAAGCTTACCATCTTCAAGCTCAATACCGCTATTTTGCAATAAATCACGAATCTCATCAGCACGTGCAAAGTTTTTATTGGCCTTAGAGTCGAGGCGCTCTTGAATTAACGCTTCAATTTGCTCATCACTCATTTGGCCCTCTACCACCTCACCAATTTGTGCCTGTAAGAACTCGGCAGGATTTAACTGACCAATATTTAAGATGCCTGCCAGCGCTCTTAGTTGAACAGCTTGCAGTTGTAATTGAGCCTGTGTGTCAGCATCATCCGCGTCACGGGCCAGTTTATTGACCTCTTTTGCCAAGCTAAATAACACACTAATGGCCTGCGGGGTATTGAAGTCATCGTTCATCGCGGCGATAAAGTCAGCACTGTGGGTACCGGCGTGCTCAGTATTGATAGACTCAATAGACTCAGCGGCACTTACTGAAGTATTTAGTACGGCATCGGCTGCCTTTAGGGCTTGATAGATACGGGTCAAACCAGAATGTGCTTCTTTTAACGCCGCATCAGAGAAGTTCACCTGACTGCGATAATGACTTGATAAAATAAAGAAGCGGATGGTCTCAGGATGAAACTTCTGCATCACTTCACGAATGGTGAAGAAGTTGCCCAATGATTTGGACATTTTTTCGCCATCAACGTTAATAAAGCCCACATGCATCCAGTTATGAGCATACGTGCAGCCCGTAGCCGCTTCGGATTGGGCAATCTCATTTTCATGATGCGGGAACTGTAAGTCGTGACCGCCGCCATGGATATCAAAGCTATTACCCAAGCACTTAGTCGACATGGCCGAGCACTCAATGTGCCACCCAGGTCGGCCACCACCCCAGCTTGATGCCCACTGAGGCTCACCGGCTTTGGCCGCCTTCCATAGCACAAAGTCAAATGGGTTTTTCTTATCGGTGTCCACATCCACACGTGAGCCAGCTTGCAAGTCCTCTAGTTTGCGCTTAGACAGCTTGCCATATCCTTCAAAGGTATCGACGGCATAATAGACATCACCATTAGAGGCGGCATAAGCATGCTGTTTTTGCTCAAGCGTGCCAATCATATCAAGCATCTCATCAATGTGCTCGGTGGCGCGTGGCTCAGCATCGGGGTTTTCACAGCCCAAAGCCGCCGCATCTTCATGCATCGCTTTAATAAAGCGATGGGTCAACTCACCAATCGGCTCACCATTTTCATTGGCACGCGCAATAATCTTGTCATCAATATCTGTAATGTTGCGCACATAATTGACCTCATAACCCAGATGACGCAACCAGCGAGACACCACATCAAAGGCGACCATGACGCGCGCATGACCAATATGACAATAATCATAAACTGTCATACCGCACACATACATGCCAATTTTACCCGCTTGTAATGGCTCAAAGCTGCGCTTGTTGGTGGTCATCGAATCATAGATCTTCAATGCCGCCTGCTGTTGCAGTAGCTGTTTTGATAAAAATTCAGGAGTTTGTGCGATTTTGGCAGGTGAGGACATAATAAAAAAACCTTAAAGTTCAAATGAGTATAAAAAGCCAACAACTGATTATTGTTTTAATGACGGCCATCTTACCTAAGCTTGACAAAAATTGCTATATTTCATGGCCATGGGTTATGATGCGCCTAGCCTATTTGGCCACTTTTTATTACTAACGGAGTTCCTTGTTATGGGTAACCGATTAACCAAGATATATACCCGCACAGGTGATGATGGCACCACTGGCCTAGCCAATGGCAATCGCGTCAGCAAATCTGATCTTATATTTGTCGTTATGGGGGATGTGGATGAGCTAAATGCTCATGTGGGTATGATTAGCGCCCATCTTAATAACCTAACACGCTTGCCTAAGCCATTAGATAATCAGCCCACGCATGCCCAATTACAAAACAGCTTAAGCACTGTGCAGCATTTATTATTTAATGTCGGTGGCGAGCTGGCCATGCCTGAATATAAAGGCATATCCGATCAACACATCACTTGGCTTGAAGATCAGATTGATGCGCTCAATCAGCACTTGCCAGCGCTCAAGGACTTTATATTACCAGCAGGGTCTGTCTTGGTCAGCCAAATACACATCGCTCGTACCGTGTGTCGCCGTGCTGAGCGCCAAGCGGTACACCTAGTCAATCACAGCTCTGACGCTTTATCTAGCCCCTCTCTTAAGTTATTAAACCGCTTGTCTGATTGGTTATTTGTACTCTCAAGATATTGTGCCAAACTTGAGCAGTCCCAAGAAGTCTTATGGGACAAAAACATCTTAGATAAATTCAATGGCTAACAAAATAAAAATTAAGCATAAAACAGCCCTCAATTTGAGGGCTGTTTTATGCTAGGCAAATAATACCGGCAACGCTTCAATGCTCATCATGGATGGCGAGAAGCTGCGTCTTAGTAGGTGCCATCTTCTTCAATAATCACCATTTCTATGTTGTCATCTTTTGGCACAACCAATTTAGGTTTTTCAGCAGACTGAGCAGGTGCGGTAGTGGCTGCAGGTTTTTCGACACTGGGCTTAGTGTTGTCAGTAGACACAGAAGGCTCTGTTGGCTTGGTGGCAGCTTTTGGCTCAGCGCTACGGGCAGGCTGCGTTTCACGAGCAGGTGCTTTTTGCTTTTGCTCAGGCTCTGGACGCACACGAGGCTGGGCGGGCTGCTTAGGCTCAGCAGGTAAGGCTGGTGCCGGTCTTGGCTTATTGGTCTGCGGGGCGGCGCGATTGGCTTCTAATACCGCTTGGAATTGAGATTTTGCAATGATATCTGAAGCGGCGGTCAATATAGCAGGCTGACCGACTAAACGCGCTGTTACTTGCCCTCCTTGCATACCAACCACATAATTGAAGTTATTGCTCACCAACATATTGTTGTTTAAGGTAATGTTCTCTGATTGCAATAAGTCGGCTAAGTTACGGTCTTCTAAAGAGGCATAGACACGGGTAGCACGCGCTACATCTTGATTGGGTAAGGTTAAGCTTAAGCTTGCGTTACAGGTCACCATACCTTGAGCATTGGCTTCTTGCAAAATAGTAGGATTGGCAATATCCACCAACACAGAGCCCACAGCGGTATTGACATTGTTTAAGCTCAAGCTTTCGCCTGCACTTTCAGCATAAGCGCTAAATAGCTTTTGCGATTGACCGGTCAGCGTTGATTGCACCATATTAGTCAACTGAGCTAAGGCCACTTGATCATTACATGCCACGACAGGCGCTGGCGCCACTTCAACTTTAGCCTCTTCTGCTTTGTCAGCGGTAGACTCCTCTTTTTTACTACACCCTACTGCGGTTAGGCCACACAGTATCACAACACCAACTAAGCTGGCAGGACGAGAAACGCGATCAAAACTTAACTTCATTGTAACCTCTTAGATGACCCACATTAGCTTTTGCAAGGTAAGTCGTATATTTAATAATGTATTTATGCTCGTCAAACTACGAACTAAGGAGTCTTACTAATATAATACTTGCTCTTTACTTAACAAATCCATTTTTGAAAGTGTCCGTAAAAAGCTGCTACCAGACTGATACATAAGCCTTTTTTAAAAAAGACAAGCTGATAAGCCATGTCGCTTGGTATTATACGCCAAACATTTAGCATTTGTTAATTAGTATTACTGTAAGCGTATTGTAATGCCGGTGTGTGTCAATTTATATCTACAGTTTGTAAAATGATTGTCCTACCTTCAAGATATGTTCAAACTTTTATCCACTTTAGCCATTAATTTATGCGAGTGCTTATCTATGAGCCGTTCCTGCGTAACCTGCGCCCTTGATACTCATAACAGCCACCTGCTCGGACACCGAGGGGCACGGGGCGAATACTTTGAAAACACACAAGCTGGCTTTCAGCACACCCAGCGGTTACAGCAAAGCTTTCCAAATCACTTAGTCGGCATAGAGTTCGATGTACAGCTGACACTCGATGGCCACCTTGTGGTATTTCATGATGAATCTTTGCTTAGGCTATATGGTAGACAATCTCGTATAGATCAGTTGAGTACCGCTGAGATTAAGCGTTTAAATAAAAAAAATAGCGCGGCCAGTCAGCCGGCCATTGTCACTCTTGATGAGATGCCTAGATGGCTGAGCACTTATCAGCACATCGAGCTTGAGATCAAAACCCACAGCCGCACTAACTATCAAGCGCTGATCAAGGCTCTAAGACGATGCTTAGCGCACCCAGACTTTGACAGCTTGCCAATCACCTTAACAAGCTTTGACTTACGCCTTCATTATTATTTGCAAATTGATTCATTTTTAAGCCACCTACCCCGAGGGCTTTTGGTCGAGCCGCTATCTTGGTCATTATCTGAGCTACCGTCTGTTTTTTCGCCCAGTGGAACCCTAACTGAATCCTCATCTGCTGATCGTTTAAACACGCTACCGCTTAGCACTCATCAGATGCTGTATGACACCCCATCGCTTGCCGCACGCTTAGGCTGTAGCAGCCTCGGTCTTTATTATCCTTTGTTTAATGCCTCAGTTATCCAAAGGTGCCAATATTATGGATTGTCAACCACAGCTTGGACAGTAAATCAACCGCAGCAAGCGATAAACCTCATTGAGCTTGGGGTGAATTATGTCATTACCGATTATCCCACTTTATTCTTACAGCAATAACTGTCAATATCCTGGTGTATAAGGGGTAGTTGCTTTTGTTACCCTGCTATTAATTGAGTGTTTAATATAGGTAACTAACCCCTTATTTGCGCCTTATTTCTTCAAATTCTTAGTGTATAAGTGTTCACTTTATCGCTGATTTGAGGTATCCTACTGCTATCAAGTCAAAACTATGTATATGTAATGCAAGGAACGCCCCAAGAATGCCTACAAACAAAACAAGCCTTTTAAGTATTTTGCGCTCAAGTGCTCAGCTGTCCAAGCTAAGTGCCAGTCGTGCGGTATTTACCGGCAAAAAAATAGCCAATGCTTTGGCCCAAATCCCTTTGTCTGTGCTAAATAAAAACAAGCCAGTCAATGAGGGTCAGCGTTTGAGCTATCAGCCTGGGGTTACACTATCGGCAAAAGGTGCTGACGCTTACGCCCATCTTGAAACCAACGAGATAAACAGTGAATTGATGGCCAAAGAGCTTGAGTTTAAGCGCGCCCCCATTAACTGGATTCCTGCCGCTGTCTTAGTAGCCACGCCCATTGCCGCAGCTTTGATTACACCTTGGTATCTTGCTACCCATAAGGTCAGCGCCCCTGTTTGGCTCACTTTCGGTGCCGTGGCGGTTTGGACCGGGATGAGTATTACCGCAGGCTATCATCGTCTCATGTCGCATCGTGCTTACAAGGCGCATCCTGCTGTACGCAACTTTTTCTTATTGGGTGCCACATTAGCGGTGCAAGGCTCTGCTTTTGATTGGTGCTCGGGCCACCGTACTCATCACCGTCATGTTGATGACCCTATGGATGACCCTTACTCAGCCAAGCGTGGTTTTTGGTTCAGTCATATCGGTTGGATGTTAAGAAACTACCCAAGCGGTAATTTTGACTATAAAAACATCCCTGACTTAACCAAGGATAAGGTGCTGCAAATTCAGCATAAGTACTATGGTCTGTGGGTAGTGGCTACCAACGTGGGACTGATTGGTGCTATTGGCTGGCTTATTGGTGATGTCTGGGGCACTTTATTGCTTGCAGGTCTGGTGCGCTTGGTCATCAACCACCACTTTACTTTCTTTATTAACTCTTTATGCCATATGTATGGTACACGCCCTTATACAGACACCAATACTGCGCGTGATAACTTCATACTTGCCATTCCTACTTGGGGTGAGGGCTATCATAACTATCACCACTTCTTCCAATACGATTATCGTAATGGCGTCAAATGGTGGCAGTACGACCCCACGAAATGGTTAATCGCAGCATTGGCAAAATTAGGCTTAGCTTCTGAGCTTCGTACCGTTGATGATATGACTATTAAGCATGCAGAAGTACAAATGCAGTTTAAACGTGCTCAAAATAAGTTGGCTAAGATTACCAATGAGCAAGGACAAGTGTTAGACAATAACTTGCCAAGCAACTTACAGAAGTTTAGCGATAGAATCAACTTTGAGTACCAACAGTTTAATGAGACGGTCAAAGAATGGCAGGCCCTAAAAGCCAAAGCCATTCAAATGAAGAAGGCTGAATTCTCTGAGCGTCTGCATGAGGTAGATGAGGTGTTAAGAGACCAATACAAAATCTTGGAGCAGCGCATATTCGCTCACAACCGTAACTTAAAGCAGGCGTTTAAACAATTGAATTATAAGCCCAGTTAGCCTCGTTAACTAAGCTTAGCCTGGTAGAGCAGCTTGCTGTAGAAGTACTGCTCTACACCACCGACCCAATAAAAATAAAATACAATAAAAATAAAGCTCAATATTAAAACAATAATAATAACAAGCGTATGCTTTCTCCACCCCTTTGCCTCTGGTGAAGGGTTTTTTTTGCTTAAACTGTGCAACCAACCATAACAGTCAGACCACAATAAGCGGCTCTCAGGTTTGTTAAACTTCTGTTTGTTAGACTTCTATCAGACAACTTATCATCCATCTTTTTATCACCCATCTTTAAATTCTTAAAAAGTCGATACTTATGCAATACCATAATAGCTACGCCAAACTTGATCCTCGCTTGTACAACAAACAAATGCCCACAGCTTTGGATAACCCAAAAGCTGGACACTTTAACCCAATAGTTGCCGCTCAAATTGGTTGGGATCAATCTTCTGAGCTTATGGACAACTGGGTAGATATTTTATCAGGCAATAAGGTTCCTGAAGACTTCGAGCCACTGGCTATGGCTTATGCCGGCCATCAGTTTGGTCAATGGGCCGGTCAATTAGGTGATGGCCGCGGGCTATTAATGGCACAGGTCATTGACAAAAACTCAGAGCTGACCGATTTGCATCTTAAAGGTGCCGGCTTGACGCCCTACTCTCGCATGGGCGATGGTAGAGCCGTTTTGCGTAGCACCATAAGAGAGTATTTGTGTGGTCATGCCATGAGCGCATTGGGCGTTCGCTCTTCAAGCTCACTGGGCTTTGTTACCTCACAGACTCCCGTACGCCGCGAGACCGTAGAGACTGGCGCCGCTTTAATGCGCGTAGCCGATACCCACATTCGCTTAGGTCATGTCGAATGGATTGCAAGCTTTGCCCCAGACTTATTGCCAAGCTTTACTCAGTATATGATTGAGACTTACTATCCTGAGCTGACTACCTCCAAGACGCCCGTCGCGGACTTCATTGCTGCTGTAGTGGCCAATACCGCTACCATGATCGCTGACTGGCAGCTCGTTGGCTTCGCTCATGGTGTTATGAATACAGACAACCTATCTATTACCGGTACTACCTTAGATTATGGACCATTTGGTTTTCTAGAGCGCTTTGATCCTGCTTGGATTAACAACCACTCTGATTACTCTGGCCGTTATACCTATCAAAATCAGCCCGCCATCGGCCATTGGAACCTAAACGTGTGGATCATGCATTTTATGCAGCTGTCGGATAAGGTCTTATTCGGCACGTGTAAAGAGCGCTTAGACCGACAAACTTTGGCCACCGCCTTATCTGAGTATGAAACTCACTTTATGCGCCACTATCAACACGGTATTTGTCGTAAATTAGGACTGCCTTGGGAGGGGCTTGGTGATTTACAAAATAGTCAGCATCAGTATCAGCGTAGCACCGAAAGCATCAATACCACGTTAAAGCTGGCCTTTGAACTGCTTGAGATTATTGAGCACAATAAACTTGACTACACCAACAGTTTTCGCGCTCTTATGGCTGTGCTTGAGCCAGGTAGTCACTCCCATGAAGATCAGCTACTTGCCAATATATCTCAGGAGCTCAGTGCTGAGCAGCAAACATTGTGGCAAAATTGGCAACATAAATATCGCGCTCATATCAATGAGCAAATTGCGCTAAATGACCACCGTTTTTCGGCCACACAAGTGGTCGAGCAACTCGCCCAAGCCAACCCTGTCTATGTGCTGCGTAATGGCATGGCACAGCGCGCTATTGAACAGGCGCAGGCGGGCGACTTATCTGAGGTGGATCGCTTATTTAAGCTGCTAAGCACCCCTTATAACGTCAATGACATGGCGAAGCTAACAGACTATACACCGCCAGCCAGAGAAGATAAGCCGCTGGTAATTAGCTGCTCATCATAAATATTTTGGGCGCCATTAAATATTTTTCATGTAAAAAACACCTTCTATAGCTGCTTAAGCACCCTATATGAGATGTAAACCTGTATAATTGTGCTATTAGTGACTTAGCGAGCAAGCTGTGGCTTACTTAGCTTGGTTAGTAATACGATAATACTTATAAAATGAGTGCTGCCTCTTTGGTTAGTATAATAGCTAGAAAAATGCTAAAATATGAGGCGCACAATAACATTGAATCTCCGGTTACGGATTTCCTTTCTCAAGAGATAATTGGTCTTAAACATGAGCGATAATACTTCAAATTCTATTCCTTCAGATCCTAATTCCATTAATGCAATGAACAAAGAGCAGTTTGAACAATCCGCTTTGCATTATCATGAGCACCCAACACCTGGTAAGATCTCAGTTACCCCAACTAAGCAGATTGCTAACCAACATGACTTAGCCTTGGCCTACTCTCCAGGGGTAGCTGTTCCTTGCTTAGAAATTCAACGAGATCCAAAGCTTGCGGCAAAATATACCGCACGCAATAATCTAGTTGGTGTTATTACCAATGGTACGGCCGTACTGGGTCTAGGTAACATCGGTCCTTTGGCATCAAAACCGGTTATGGAAGGTAAGGGCGTATTATTTAAACGCTTTGCAGGTATCGATGTATTTGATATCGAAATTGATCAAAATGACCCTGACAAATTCATTGAAGCTGTGGCCTCTTTAGAGCCTACCTTTGGTGGTATCAACCTTGAGGACATCAAGGCGCCTGAATGTTTCAAAATTGAGCGCGAACTACGTAAGCGCATGAACATTCCTGTATTCCATGATGACCAACATGGTACGTCAATCATTGTGGGCGCCGCTTTAATTAACGCTTTAAAACTGATCGACAAAAAAATTGAAGATATCAAAGTGGTGTGTTCTGGTGCCGGTGCAGCCGCCATCTCATGCTTAGACTTAATTTGTGCGTTAGGCGTTCAACGCTCTAACATCTTTGTATCAGACTCACGCGGTATCATCTCTACCAAACGTGACAACTTAGATGAAAGCAAGCAGCGCTTTGCTCGTGACACAGAAGCCACAAGCCTTAATGATGTGATGGACGATGTGGATATGTTCCTAGGCTTATCTATGCCAGGTATCTTAACCCCTGACATGATTAAGCGTATGGCTCGTGACCCTATTATCTTTGCACTGGCTAACCCTACTCCTGAAATTATGCCTGAGGTTGCGCATGCTGTTCGTGATGACGTTATCATGGCAACCGGTCGCTCAGACTATCCTAACCAAGTAAACAATGCCTTGTGCTTCCCTTATATCTTCCGTGGTGCACTAGATGTGGGCGCAACCACAGTAAACGAAGAAATGAAGATTGCTTGTGTGCACGCTATTGCAGCCATGGCTCATGTAGAAGCCACGCCACTGCAAGGCCAAAAATATGTGGATAGCTCTAAGATCTTTGGCCGCGAGTATCTGATTCCTGGCCCACTTGAGCCAAACTTAATCGTTGAGATTGCCTCTGCGGTAGCAAAAGCGGCCATGGATTCGGGCGTAGCCACACTACCGATTGATGACTTTAGTGCTTATCGTCAAAAACTTTCAGCCTTTGTGTATAACTCAGCCTTTGTAATGAAGCCTTTGTTTGCGCGTGCCAAAGAAGATCCAAAACGTATTGTCTTCTGTGAAGGTGAAGATCCTGACGTACTGCGTGCAGTTCAGGTAGTGGTTGATGAAGGCTTAGCTCAGCCAATCTTAGTGGGTCGCCCTGCAATTATTCAATCACAAATCAATGCCTTGAGCCTGCGTCTAAAAGCAGGTGAAAACATTGAAATTGTAAACCAAGATGATGATCCACGCTATAAAGACTACTGGCAGACTTATTACGAGCAAAATAAACGCAAGGGCGTCAGTATTGAACTTGCTCGCCGTGATGTGCGCCGTAAGACCACTCTAATCGGCTCTTTGTTGGTCGAAAAAGGTGATGCTGATGGTATGATCTGTGGTACTTTCAGTCACTACAACTTGCACTTAAACTACGTAGAAAGAGTCATTGGCAAGCTTGAGGGTGTTAAAAACTTCTACTCAATGAATGCCGTATTGATGCAAAACCGCAACTTGTTTATTGCCGATACCTATATTCATGAAGACCCAACCGCTGAGCAGTTGGCAGAAATGACAGTACTGGCTGTAGATCAAATGCGCCGCTTTGGCATTACTCCACGTGTTGCTCTGCTTTCACACTCAAACTTCGGTACCTCTAACCGTGATAGCGCCATTAAAATGCGCAAAGTGTATGAGCTGCTAAATGAAATGAATGTGGACTTTGAGTTTGATGGCGAAATGCATGGTGATTCAGCACTAGATGACCGTATCCGTAATCAAGACTTCCCACACAGTGTGTTAAAAGGCCCAGCTAACTTGTTGATTATGCCAACCCTTGATGCCGCTAACATTGCCTTTAATTTGTTAAAGACAGCTACAGGTAGTGCCACCATTGGTCCAATCCTATTAGGTGCCAGCAAGCCTGTACATATCTTAACGCCTTCTGCTACTGCTCGTCGTATTGTCAACATGACTGCCCTAGCGGTTACAGAAGCTCAAGATATCGAAGCCAATGCAAAAAACTAATCTTAGCTTATAAGCCTTAAGCCAATAAAAAAGCCAGCAATCGCTGGCTTTTTTATTGATAAACCTAGATTAAAAAATTGAGCCGTATTTTAGCAGTATGCCCAGCGTAATAACCACGAGCCCAAACAGTAGCCAATGCAATAATCCTGAGTCCATAATGCTGACCACATCATTTTTAGGATCTCTGATGATGTTATAAACTTCTTGATACTGTGGGTCATTAACGGTATTGGCTTCAAGTTTTTGCATCACACAAATAAAATGCTCAACGAACCAAGGCGACCAGGTTAACGGCTTGAAGGGTAAAAACTGATTTAACTCAGGAGTATGTGCTTGCATCGAATCAGCCGTCCATGCTGTTTTATCAAAGCTTAAACTGCTCATCTGCCACTTGTGGAAGCTGTATTTATTAATGTGCTTTAACAAAATAACTTGCATCTTTTTATGACGCTTGTCGACAAATATTCGAGCCATAAGTGGTACAAGTACCTTTTTTTGACCCTCTAAACACTGTAAAAAATGACGATGATCATTACAGAGCACCCCTTTAATAGAGTTTTTAAGATTATAATCTTCAGCATGTACTCTGATGTGTTCGAACAACTGCGGGTCTGAGCTGCTTTCCTTACTAATTATGCTCACATAAACCAGCCTAATAAGCTCACCATCTTTAACATTTTCAAGGGCTTTATCTAGCTGGTTAGCATTTGAGATCATCATTTACATCAACTCCACTATCGCTTAAGTATCATCTATAGGATGAATAGCATCCCAAATAATGCGTTATACTCCTTATAGATTTTAATCACTTAGTCTCTTGGAGCCTTGAGAATAAAGCGGTTGATTATATCAAAAACATTATTGATACTGATACTTTAATTTATACGCTCTTAATAATAAAATTAAAACATAAGGATGACTATGCAAGTTTATATTGTGGGTGGTGCAGTCAGAGACGAGCTACTCAACAGACCCTATACCGATAAAGACTTTGTTGTCGTTGGCGCCACACCCGAGCAAATGATTGAAGCCGGCTTTATCCAGGTAGGCGCAGATTTTCCGGTATTTTTGCACCCTAAAACCAAAGAAGAGTATGCCTTAGCACGTACTGAGCGTAAATCTGGCAAAGGGTATAAAGGCTTTGAGGTTTATGCCTCACCCGAGGTGACTATTGAAGAGGATTTACTGCGCCGTGATCTGACCATTAATGCCATGGCCATAGAAGTCAAAAGCCTGATGGACGACACCATTCTCACAGGTGAAGTCATTGATCCTTATGGTGGCCGTGAGGACATTAAAACTAAAACACTAAGGCACGTGTCTGAAGCTTTTAGTGAAGACCCTCTGCGGGTATTAAGGATAGCTAGGTTTTATGGACGATTTTATGATCCAAAAGCTGAGCATAACTTTGAGGTGGCCGCTGATACATTAAAGCTAATCGAGCATATCAATCAAGCCGATGAGCTACAGCACTTAACCGCAGAGCGTGTCTGGCAAGAGACCAGTCGTGCATTGATGCAAGACACACCACACGCTTATTTTGACTGTTTGCTAACCGTAGGCGCCCTACCCCATATTTTTCCCAGTATTGCCAATGCGTTAGGCGATGACAAGATAAAAGCATTGGTGTTTCAAGCCCTACAATTAGCAGGCCAACTGAACTTAAGCTTGCAGCAGCGCTGGGCGATAATCATGTTAAGCTTGGCACAAGAGGTGATAGATGTGCTTAATCCACGCCATCACTCAAATCATCATCCGCATCAAATCGATGAGGCCTTATTCAGCGCCTGGGCAAGCAAGCTTAAACAGGTGAGCCATAACTTGAAGGTACCAAAAAAAACCACTCAGTTTGCTGCATCTTATGCCAATTGCTCAGGGTATTTAGCAGCCTATCCATACCTAGGGCAACACAGCGACTCTGATGCCAATTCGTTGGCGAAGCTCATCGTGCTCACTAAAGCGGATAAAGACCCCTCTGAGCTCCATGAGCTAATACAATTACACAAGGTTATTGAAATGGCGTGGCAGCAGCTTGAGATGACTGATTTTATTAAGGCTTATACTCAGATCAGCATGGCGGATATCGACCCAGATTTACAAGGCAGCGCTATTGGTACGGCATTGAGTGCCGCTCGAATAAATGCTATTGCTCAGATTTTATAAAAAAATCACCCAAAATTAGCGTCTTACCCTTGCAAATTTATAATTTTCAGGTAATATAATGCGTCTAATAAAGCTGATTAAACGGCTTGTTATTAGGGCTCATAGCTCAGTTGGTTAGAGCAGAGGACTCATAATCCTTTGGTCGTAGGTTCAAGTCCTACTGGGCCCACCAAATTCAAACCCTTACAGTCATTGACTTGTAAGGGTTTTTTATTGTCTAAAATTCATGGGAACGCATTTATGTAATTAATTTTTTGATACTATCTTGATACTTTGACCTTTGTAGTAATTAAAGTATGATAACTACTAACACTATGGTTATGTACTGCTGCATGGGTGATATATGAAAGTTAAACTTACCAAAAAACTTATCGATTCAGTAGACTATACCGCTAAAGGTACTGAAATCTATATGGACGATGTACTAACTGGTTTTGCGCTACGGGTGGGCAAGCAGTCAAAGCGCTATACACTGCATAAGCGCATCAATGGAAAGCTGTATAGAGACGAAGTAGAAGAAACGCATTTAATTACACTAACCGAAGCACGTGAAAAAGCCAGCATAATGATGGCAAATATAAAAAAAGGTATGCATGTTTACGATGGTCTTCATGAGAACTTGGAAGACCTGAAAGATAAGACCAATAATGTACCAACACTTAAAGAGGCTTATAAGTACTTTAAATCAACAAAGACTGGGTTAGCTAAAGGCACTATTACCACTTATGATCGTCAAATATTACATAAGCTAAAAGACTGGTTAAATATTTCTCTAAATGATATTACTAAGTCAATGATAAGTGATAAGCATAAAGAGATAAGTAAGCATAGTGAAGCTCAGGCTAACGCAACTATGAGAGCTCTAAGATCAGTTTGGAATTATTGTCGTGATAGCTTTTTAGATGATGACGAAGATTTTTTAATCAAAGAGCAACCAGTACGCATACTCAACGCCAAGAAAGATTGGAATAAAGTTAAGCCACGTACCAAACATATTGAAGAAGAGTATTTAGGTATATACCTCAAAATACTTTTAAATTATGTTGACAGAAGCTCACACATGCAAGCGCCTCACAGCAATAATGCACGAGATATCATGCTACTTTTTATGTTCACTGGTGTGCGTTTGAATGAAGCGCAGTCCTTAAAGTGGTCTGACATCGACCTCAAGGCTGGCAGGATAGTATTCAAAGACACGAAAAACGGTTCTGATTATCATATGCCTACTAGTAATATCCTACAGGCTCTACTTAAGGAGAGGTGGAGGCTGAGTTCAGGCAAGCAATGGGTATTTCCAAGTGATTTGCAAGCCAGCGATGACCATATAAAGGATTTAAGTGGTAGTTATAAAGCCATAGGTAATCAAGCAAACTTGTATATTACGCCACATGATTTGCGCCGTACTTTCGGAACGGTAGCTAATAGCTTAAATATTAGCTATCCAGTCCTTAAACGCTTGCTCAATCATCGTGAAGCTAAATCAAGCGATGATGTTACCCTACAGTATGTTCAAGTGTCACAGCGGCAACTAAGAGACGCTTTAAATTCAATAGAGTCTTTCTATTGTCAGCATGTTGGCATGACACAAAACGAAATAATCATTAAATATTACTAACCTAATAAAATTCCAAGAAGAGTTCTTTAAAATGTCGTCAACTGATTTAGTAAGAACGAGCCGTGATGGCGACCAGTTTCATTATTTATGGGCATCTAGAAGAGCTTTATTACTGCTACAGTCCGATTCCAAGTTAAAGCTAATAACGATAGAAGGAGTTTCTTCTGTTGAGCTAGGTGACCAGCATGTTTCTGATGGAGAATATGTGGTTGACATCGCTGAATATTATGGCGGAGAAAGTTTTGAGACAGCTGATAGCATAAATTATTATCAGCTAAAACATACGACGAAGAGTAAAGAAACTCCTTTTGACCCAAGTAAAATAAGAAATACGATAGAAGGTTTTAGCGACCGCTACAAAGCTCTTATCGGAGTTATTGGCAAGGGTTCAGCTCAAGCTAAGCTCAAGTTTATATTCGTATCGAACAGATCTATCAACGAAGGCTTTCATGAGAGTATCAAGCAAGTAGCTCTAGGGGGCTCTACTAATCTGACCAATCAAAGAAAGCTTGAGCTATATACAGGTTTAAACGGTAATGAGCTCTCTGATTTCTGTAAATTACTGACTTTTGATATTACTACTGACGACTACTGGGAACAACGTAATATTCTTGCCTCAGAAACCACAACTTATCTCGCTGGTTCTGACGTACACTCCCCTATTAGTTTAAAAGAGCTAATCACGAGAAAGGCATTAAGCGAAAGTCAAAATAGCAACTCTATTAATAAAATCGATGTTTTAAGAACGCTTAATACGAATGAAGACGCTCTATTTCCAGTGAAAAATCTAATTAAGACACTTGAGAACCCTATTCAACGTGAGCAAGAGCAACAACTTACTAGCCAGATTATTGATGATAATTTCAATGTTTTTATAATTCAAGCAGAAGGTGGTGTTGGCAAAACTATCTTTGCTTCTCACATTCATCAATACCTACCTGAAGATTCAATCTCTATTGTTTACGATTGTTTTGGGGATGGGGATTATAGAAACACCTCAACTTTAAGGCATACTCACAGGACAGCTCTGGTTCAAATAGCTAATGAACTAGCAGCAAAAGGGTTATCCCATCCTTTAATTCCAAGCTCCTCAGCTACAGATTTCGATTATATTAAAGCATTTTTATCAAGAATTGAGCAAGCCGCAAAGCAGCTTAACTACATTAACTCTAACGCAATCCTTTCGATTGTGATTGATGCCGCTGATAACGCTCAAATGGCAGCTGAAGAATTTGGAGAAGTTAGATCTTTTATTAAAGACTTAATCAAAGAATCTTTTCCTGACAATGTCAAATTAATTAGTTTCTGTAGACCCTACAGATTGACGTTACTTGATGCACCTTCAGCAGTTAAGACCCTTAATTTAAACCCCTTTACTCTTGAAGAAACTAAGCATAATTTGGAAAAATACTATGATCAAATATCGCCTGCAGATGTGTCAGAATTTCACAGACTAACATCTCAAAATCCACGTATCCAATATATGGCACTGGCAAAAGAGCGCAGCTTACCAGAAACCCTACGCTTCTTCGGTACAAACCCTAAAAGCATTGAAGACACTATAAGTGATTTATTAGAAGCAGCCATCGATAAGATTAAAGAAGATAACTTTATTGAGAGCGCCAAAATAGACAAGCTGTGTGAGTCTATTGCGATTCTTAGACCTCTACTACCTATCGAGGTACTCGCGAAAATATCACAGGTTCCTGAAGAGCAAATCAGAAGCTTTATCGCAGATATTGGTGGACATCCCATTCGGTTACTAGATGATTATATCCAATTTATTGATGAACCAACAGAAACTTGGTTTAGAGACAAGTATCGTCCTAAAGACAGTCAACAACTTGGAGCTTATATCACTACGCTCAAACCTTTAGTTAGCGACTCACATTATGTGGCCTCAGTTTTACCACAGCTAATGCTAGAGGCTGAAGAATATGAAGATCTTTTCGATGCTGTCTTAAGCTCTAAACTTCTACCTGAAACCTCCTCACTAGAAAGAAGACACATTGAAGTACAACGGCTTCAATTTGCAATCAAAGCAGGTATTAAGCTTAATAGGTTAGTTGATGTTGCTAAGTTAGCATTAATGGCTGGTGGTGAAAGTGCTGCTCAAACTCGGCAAAATGCTTTAATAGCAGACAATTTAGACTTAGCTTCAGTTTTTTTTGATGATAATAAGTTACAAGAGTTAATCGCTAATGATATTTTTACTTTAGAAAATAAATGGCTAGGTGCAAAATTTGCCTATGAAGCGCAACTGCTTTCATATAAAGAAAATTTAATGAGTGAAGCAAGAAGTAAACTTCGAGTAGCTGAAGACTGGCTTCATAGCTTGTTCAAGCAACCTGAAGATGAAAGATATCATACGGGAGTTGATGACAAAGATATTGTGCGGCTATTTATTGCTCATTTCAACATACATGGTGCTGAACAGAGCTTAATTTGGCTGGATAAGTGGAAACCAAAGTCAGTAACCTATATGGTAGCAACTCAAGTAGCTCAGGAATTTCTACTCTATAACAAGTTGGTAGATTTAAAGTCCATGCTACAACATGCCAGCAATAACATTTATTTCACATTGGGTACAGTGAACGAAACCGTTAAACATAACTATGATATTCCCGCTCAATATTTATCAAGATCTTTCAAAATTATAAGTCGTAAAGGCGTTTTAATTAAATTGCAAGATGGAACTCGACCTGTAAGTTTGCATACTATGACGAACTACCTGCTAGCATGTTATAGATCTGAAGTCTGTAATGGCATAACTGCTTCAGATATATTATCCCGTTATATGCCAATCAGATTGCCTTATGAGCTTAAAGATACTCGTGGTCACTATGAAAAATCAATATATATGCTTGCTTATGCATTATTAGCTAAGTGGCAAGCTAGCGAATTAACAATAGAAGACATTATTGACGCAGACAGTAAAGCAAAAATCGAAAAATCTAACAGTTCATTTGAACTGAATGAAATTACCAATAATATTGAAAAATTAATTCCTTGGTATAACTTATTAGCTGATAGTCTGTTATCTACGTCAACAATTTTAGGTATTGAAGAGTCAATTAGTATTGTTTTAAATGACTCCTATCTCCCTAAAGCAGATGAATATCGCTTTAATCGTAGTATGGCAGAAGACATTGCATGGGCATGGTTTAAAATTATCATTACTAATAGTCAAAACCTAAAACAGTTAGTACAGGAGTTATTTGATTATCTAAGTATTAGGGAAATTACATTACTTCCAAGAACCCTAAATGAGTTTACAAAAATATGCTGTCAACGTTCTGAACTTAAAGACTTTGCTTACGATTTGAGTCAACAAAACTTTGAGAGAGCAATTAAAGCTCAAGTAAATGCAAATGAGATACTGGACGATATCGTAGAAGTTGCGAGAGCAATATTACCATTAGATACCAAGCAGGCTGAGTCATATTTCAATAAAGCTATAGAAGTCAGCAGTAAAATTGGCGATGAAAATTTTTCTCGATGGGAGGCTTTAATTTATCATGCTTCTAATACCAATGGGTTAACACATAGTGAACAACCTGAACTAGCCTACAGATTCGCTAGATGTTCCGAGCTCACATATAAATATATATACGAAGACCATTTTAACTGGGATGCAACCGTTAAAGCACTCGTCGATATCCATCCAAATTCAGCTTTAGCTATTGCAAGTAGATGGCGTGATAGACGTTTTGGAGAAGATGAATTAGTAATCAATGCAATAGGAGAAAAGCTGTTAGAGCATAAACTCATTTCACCATTAGCACTTCTTTCCTTGCTTTGCCTAGAAACAGGTTCTTATTTAAAAGACATATTAAATAGTATTCCATTTAATAGTTTAGATAATGAAATTCAAAAGGCTGTGATTCTTATAGTCTATCAATATCAAGTTATACCTAATCCATCTGAAAACAATAGAACTATACTTAAAAAGCTATACGATCATTACTCACTACAAATAGATGAAATACAAAGGTTTTTCGATACCTATGAGCCTGATGAACTGAAATCAAAAGACTCCAGCTATGATTGTAGCTCTACAGTCGAGAGTATAGATTGGGAAAACGTTTTTATCAATGATCAACTAGATAGCCAATACGACTATCAATCAGCTCAAGATAGATACCTAAATATTAAAGAATATAGTTCATTAGATGATAGATACTATAGCGAGCTTCATAATAGGCTGTCGAATGCCTACGTTTACGATTATATAGAGTCGACTTTAAATGATCCTAAAATAGAAGTATATAGATTAAACTTTATTTTGAAAACAATACCTGACAAATGGAAACGACGTGAAGCCGTAAGAGAATGTTTTAGCGAACAATTCAAAGTATATTGTCGCAGGCATGCATTAGAACTATTCATTAGTCTTCGCTATGGTGACTTAAAGTTAATTACTGTAATGAGTTCAATCTCTAATCTCCCAGAGAGTGAGTTACTTGGACAGGTATTATTAGGGCGTTCAGAAAGTTCGGAACTTTTAGATAGTGATCAACTATTTAACATGGTAAGCATGATTAGTAAAATTATCGATCCTGAAGACTCAAAAGACGTATTAGAATATGGTTTAACCTTGTTAGAACAAGATTTATCTGATGATATATCTGACGGTGAGTGGCTTGCTCATTTGATACCTCCAGATACTATTGAGGAAGCCTATGCAGGTTATCTTGTTTCAGGGTTAGCATCACCCTTTCTTTATACACGTTGGCTTAATGCTCATGCTGTCAAAGCACTGGGAGAGCTCCAACAAAAACCCGTATTAGATGCTTTAGTAAACCAAATACACACTCAAGCTAATAAAGCTTTTATAGACAACCGTTTTATTTACTACAGTTATACTGCCCTTCAATGGTTGCTCATAGCTTTTTTAAAGGTTTCCAACGAACATGCCAGCGCAATAGCACATTATATTGACTTCTTTAAGTCTAATATCAATCCAGATAAACCTCACATTTTAATCCGTTTGTATTCTACAAAAATCCTTCTAAACCTAAATGAACAAGGCCTTCTTAGTCTAACGTCCACTGAATTAGAGACCTATAAGTCGATTGGCACCTCAAATTTTGAGGTTATAAAAAAAGAAGATGTTAATTTAGATGAATATCAGAATATTGATAAGTCTGAAGTAGATTCATTTGGTATTGATTTTGGACCTCATTGGATTGAGCCTCTTGGCAAATATTTTGGTTTACATGCTAAATATGCCTATTATGAAGTATCTCTTGTCAAAGACAGCTTGTTTAATAATCCGAATAAATTAACAGATAATAGACACTCATCTTCAATATATGAATGGCAAGCAACAAATCATAGCCATGGCTCAGCACCAGAAGTAGAAGATTTAGAGTTTTATAGAAACTATCATTCACTGATGATTGCGACAGATGTATTGTTAAATAAAAGGCCCTTAGTTCAACAAGACTGGTATACATTTTCTTATTGGCTATCGCAGTATGATTTTACATTGCTGAATGGCGCTTGGCTATCGAACTATAGAGATCCTACACCTAAACGAACGAACGAGTGGCATATTGGTATCGAGCAGAATAGTCCAAGTTGGGAGTACAGCGTGTCATCAAGCGACTTTGATGAACATTTTAATTTTGATAATGATTGGCTACCTATATGGGGTAGTTGGACAGAAGTATTTGATAGAAAAGTGAAAAGTTTTAACATGCGTTCAAGCTTAGTAGCTCCTAAGACATCTCTTGCTTTATTACGTTCGTTGCAGTCTTACACAGACCCTAGCGATTATTGTTTACCAAAACAAGGCGACGATTTTAATATAGATAACGGTGTGTTTAATTTAACATCATTTATATCAGAATCTGAATGGTTCGATAATACCATTTTCGAGAAAGACCCTTGGTCAGCATCTATTGAGTATAGAAGTCTAAAGCCTACTGACGGTGTTATTGAACTTATGAGCCTAAGCTGTGATTCACTTGGTAAGATTTGGTTTGATAAAAATGGTAGTGAAGCTATTAGAACGTCTTGTTGGGGGCGTTTGCGCTCTCGTAATGAAGAGTATTCCCATGGTACTAAAATGCTCGTTTCTAAGCATTTTCTTATCAGTATTCTTAGAGCTTTAGATATGAACTTAATAGTATCATTTTCAGGTGAACATCGACTTCATTCAAGATATGGAAAGGACGATGATTATTACAAGAAGTTTGGGTATATTCCTAATAGTAAAAAAGCATATTTAATCACTAAGGACGGCGAATTATATGGATATTAACTCACTGAAACAGTTAGGCAAGACCCTTATAGAAGAATATGGACTTGAAATCTCTACCAGTACTTTAGAAAGATGGATGCTTCACTATTTAGCTGAACTTTTTGATAAAGAAAGAGAATGCGATAATGCCGACGAGGCAAAAACTATTCAACTTGAGATTAAAGAAATAATTTTAGAGTTTTGGCGATTAAGATATCACTTAGCAGATGAAGATAGTTTATTTAAGAAAAACAAGGCTCTTATTGATACGTTAAAAAAGATAAGTCCCCAGTCCGTTATACCTATTAGCTCGTTTTTTAATCCCTATGATAGTAAAGACACACTTGAAGTTAGCGAAGCGGGATGGCAAGAAAGACTGTTAGCTATCGAAAAATCATCAAAAGTAGTCATGTCACACTGTGTCTTAAGATACCTTAACGAAATTGCTGATAAAAACAGTGATATTGTAAAACTCATTGAGTCTATTGAAGCTTTTAACTCTCCAGAATCCTATTTAAGTAGGTTTTATAGTGATGAGACAGCAGAGACAGATAAAATTGAAAATATAGAAGAGCGCATTCAAAACTTAACTGTCTTTATAGATACAGCAGAATCTGTACTCGAAGAATATAAGGCTAAACTGAACGACTTACTAGATAAGTCTAAAGGCTCAAATAATGGCTCTTAGCCTACCTTATTTGATTAATACATTCTTCATGGCATGTTAAATAAATTTAATAGCAATGATATTTAAGGATAGATATGAAACTGCCGAAGGGTACAATTCGTGGTAAGGAGCTTAATACCTTCTTTAAGGATTCAATAGAATATCATCGTAGGACATTCTACGAAATCCTATCACAGTACGATTCTGATACACTTTTTCATAACTGGCGTATACTTATCCGTTCAATCGATGAGATGATAAACATCCCATTAGAGCTAGGGAGTGAAAAGTATAAAAATGCTTACTTAAACGTAGCTTTTGACTTTTCTAATTTAAATAACTTCCCTCTCCTCTATAAAGCACTTAACACATTGCAGGAAAATTTTAATTTAGATATTGCAGATCGTTTCAAAACTCTTGCGATTATTTCCTTTAGTATAGATGCTGCATATCAAAGCCATAACCTATTTAAAGCGATGGGTTCAGATGAACGTCTGGAAATACCCCCATATTTAAAACACTAAATAAGTAGAACTAAGCTGCCATATTAAATTTCTGAATCGGCGTAAAGCCACCATTAGCCATATTGGGTCTTTCGTTATTATAGTGATTGATCCAAGCTT